>CALKMS010000070.1 GCA_938091145.1 uncultured bacterium | reverse complement strand
GACATTTGATCTCTGTTGGGGATCGGGTTTTTAAAGTCAAATCGGCAAGCGAATCAGAGGTCGTCGAGTTAGCAAGAGAAAGAAGGCCAAAAAGGGTTATCGCACTCACTGGCAAGTTGGTGATTAATCCTGGTAGATATCCTGAACTGATAGTTTACTTTGCCGAGCGAGAGTTTGTATTTAGGGGGAAAAGTAAAGTTGAGACTGGGGAAAAGGTCTTTCTTACCGAAGAAAAAGTGAAGAACAAGCTCAACTCTTTTGGCACCCTTCCTTTTTATTTTTCTGAACTCAAGGTAGAGCTTTCTTCGAAGGCTTATCTACCCTTGGCAGCGCTTGGTGAGTTGAGAAAGCAGGTCGAGGTTAAGCTAAAAGAGTTGATTTTAGAAAAGTATCAGCGCCAGCCGCTTAAATTTGTTCCTTTGCCATCTCTTGCCTTGGTAAACAAAAGAAAGGCTAGGAAGAAAGAGATTTTGCTGACTGTTCGGGTTAGAAGTAAAGATCAGGCTTTAGCAGCTTTGAAAACAAAAGTTAATCGGATAGCTTTGGAGGTTTCTCTCTGGGAAGGCGACTGGAAGAAAGATTTAAATTTGATTTTTAATGAGTTAAAAGAGAAGGAGTTAGGGTTGGTTATGCCTCCTGTAATCAGAGAAAGGGACTTTGATTTTTGGATGGAATTGATACAAATGTTTGAACCTTATAATCCTTTTTTTATTTGTGGCGAAGTTGGTTTGGCAGGTTTTTTACTTAAAAGTAAACACCGAGTAATTTTAGATTACCATTTAAACATTGCTAACCAATATTTTCCCTTTAGAAATTTAAGTGGGGAAAAAATGGAAGCAGTAGTTCCTTCGCTTGAGCTAAACTTATCGGAGTTGTCACGGTTAAATAAATCTTCTTCAGTTCCTTTGGAGCCGGTGGTTTACGGCTGGCCGCGAGTGATGGTTTCTGAAAACTGCTTTTTTCTAGCTCTGGATATGAATTGCCAGAAGCAATGCCAGAGAGCAAAGTATGACTTGAAAGATAAAGCTGGCTACGAATTTCCGGTGGAGTTTGATCGGTTTTGCCGCTTAAACCTTTACAATTCACGACCATTTTATCTAATTTCTTCGCTTGATTCTCTTTGGAAAGCTGGTTTTTCCCGTTTTCAACTTTTGTTTTTAAGGGAAGAAGCTAGCGAGGTCGAGAGAGTTTGTTCTTTAACAGTAGGAGCAGTAAATCGATTAAGCAGAGGTTTTTCGCCCAATAAAGAGAACCCGGCCTTCTACACTACTGGGCACTACTTTAGGAAAGTCTTTTAAGCTTCGTGAGGTTGTCTCTTCAGTTGGCGGTGGCGGTGGGGGAGATGGTGGTTTGCCCTTACTTATATAAATGGTGATTGTGCTTTCGGGTTTCACTTTGCTTCCACCACCAGGTGATTGACTGAAAACAACGCCACTGGGCACTTCTGGGTGATATTGAAGCACAGGATTAACTTTAAAACCGGCTGCCTGAAGCATAAAGGTTGCTTTCCGAGAAGTTTGACCAACTACATTAGGGACGACGATCCCTTGATGTATTTTACAGAATTTGATGGGCGCTTTGCCTCTGATAAAGATACCCCAACTTGTTTTAGGACAGTATTCGGTGGCTCGCAATCCAGACTCGACGCAAATTTTGACTTCGGCTATTCCTTTCTTGGGTCGGGGAAAACTTTTGTAAGCTAATTTTTGATGGGCCTTTTCCATAAAGCGCCGCCAAATAATAGCCGGTAAGGTGCCACCCGCTACTCGGGCAAAACCATGAATGTTTCTTAGCGACATTTGTTTATTCCGGTGGCCAACCCAGACTGCACAGGAATAATAAGGAGTGTAACCAACAAACCAAGCGTCGTGGTAGTTTTGGGTCGTTCCTGTTTTGCCAGCGGCAGGAAAGCCAAAGTTTGCTCGATGTCCAGTTCCGTAACGGATTACGTCTTCTAAAATATCTGTTACCAGGTAAGCGGTTGTCGGGCTAATAGCTGGTTTGCGTTTAGGTCTGTTTTCTTCAATGATTTGCCCATCTGATGTAGTAACCTTAGTAATTGCGATTGGTGAAATGTATTCGCCACCTCGAGCTAATGTAGAGTAGGCTGAAGCCATTTCCAGAGCCGAAACACCATAGCGCAAACCGCCTAAAGCAATAGCCGGATAAGGGTCTAGAGGGGCAGTGATACCCATTTTTCTTGCAACTTCGACAACTTTTTTTGGCCCGACATCCATCATAAAACGAGCGTAAACTGCATTGACTGAATGAACTGTTGCTTGTCTGATAGTCATTAACCCGCCACCATGGCCTTCTGTTGCGTTTCTGACCCGCCAGACTTGACCATTGGGCAGTCTTATAACGGTAGGGGAGGATTGGTAAGTTTTGCTGGGCGAAAATCCATTCTCAATGCCGGCAGCGAGAACAAAAGTTTTGAAGCTGGAACCAGGTTGGCGCCGACCTTGAACTGCCAGATTAAACTTTTCTTTTGCAAAGTCTTTTCCACCGACCATAGCTTTAATTTTTCCTGTATTAACTTCAATAACAACCAGTGCAGCGCTCGGGTCATTTTTTCGATCAAGAGTTTTCCTAACTGCTTCTTCAGCATACATTTGAAGTTTAGGGTCAAGAGTGGTATAGATTCTTAATCCTCCTTTAAAAACTCGATTGGCACCGTATTTTTTGATTAGGCTCTGCTTTACATATTCAACAAAGTAAGGAGCAAAAGTAGAGGGAGCTTTCAAAGGGCGGACTTTAACTGGTGATTTTTTTGCTTTTTCCTCTTCTTTTCTAGAAATATAACCTAACTCTCGCATTTTGGCGAGAACCAGGTCGCGCCGTTTTTTTGCCAGCCTGGGGTTGTCGTAAGGTGAATATTTTGACGGAGTTCTTATTACTCCAGCTAAGAGGGCTGCTTCTGGCAAAGTAAGTTTGGAAGCTGGCTTCCCAAAAAATACTCTTGAAGCGGTTTCAGCGCCATAACACCCGTGGCCAAAATAAATTGTGTTTAAGTACTTTTCTAAGATTTTGTTTTTGGAATAAAGGCTTTCTATCTGGTAAGCTAAAATGGCTTCTTTTATTTTTCGTTGAATGGTTTTTTCACGGGTAGTGAACATGTTTTTTACGTACTGCTGGGTGATAGTGCTTCCACCTTCTCGGGTTTCCCCGGTTGATATGTCAACAACTAAGGCTCGAGCTATAGCTTCAAAGTCAACTCCTTGATGTTGATAAAAACGTTCATCCTCGATAGCGATGACTGCTTTTCTTAAGTAAGGTGAAATTTTTTCTAAGGGTACAACTTCGCGATTTTCTTCACTGTGGAGTATGGCAATGACTTGGCCATTAGCAGCATAAACTTTCGTTGTTTGAGCTAGTTCTATTTTAGTTGCCGCTTTTTCAAGATCTGGAAGCTCACTCGTTATTTTATAAGCAACTACAGCGAAAGATAAAGCACTAACGGTAAGTACTGTCGCTGCTGCCAAAATTGCAATAACCAGAACTTTCTTAATTGTTGATTTTTTGCGCTGGTTTTTACGACGGTAGCTCATATTAAGTGCCTTAAGTAATTATATCAAACTGCCTGGAGCACTATTGGTTGTCCCTTAAGGAATTATTTGGAAGCGCCTATATATTGCTTATTTTTTGGCTATCAGATAGGAAGAAGCATTCAACGCGGCTTTAGCACCTTCGCCAGCCGCAATTATTATTTGTTTGTCAGGGACATTGGTTACATCTCCGGCTGCGAAAAGACCTGGGTAATTTGTTTCTCCTTGGCAGTTTACTATTATTTCCCCTTTTTGGTTGAGTTTGACAAAGTGGCTTACAAAATTGGAGTTTGGTTTGTATCCCGATTCAACAAATACTCCCTTAACTGGAAGGCTTCTTTCTTCGGCGGTTGATAAGTTTTTAACTTTAACTTCTTCTACGAATTGATAACCTTTAATTTCAATTATCTGATAACCTGTTAGCGGAAAAATTTTGGGTTCGTTTTTTACTTTTTTCTTGAGAATTTCATTAGCAACCCAGGGGTGAGGGGAAATAAGATAAACTTTAGGACAGTAGTTTGCCAACTGAAGGGCAGTTTCTAAAGACTTGGTTTCGCCACCCGCGACGGCCACTGCTTGACCTTGAAAAAGAGGGGCATCGCAGGTGGCGCAGTGGGTTACACCTTTTCCACGGAACTCTTTTTCTCCGGGTACTCCCAGCTGGCGAGCTGACTTGCCAGTGGCTACAATTAAAGCTTTAGCAGAAAAAATCCTCCCTGAAACAGTCTCTACTTTAAAACCGTCTTTAAGAGGATTTACTTTGATAACTTCGTCATTTTTAATTTGCAGATCAAAAAATTTAAGGTGCTCCTTAAATTTTTCTACCAGTTCATAACCGCTGATATATTGATAACCAAGGTAGTTTTCGATAATTGGAGCTTTAAGAGGTTGCCCGCCAAGCTCTTTGGTTATCAACAAAGCTCTGATTTTTTTTCGTGCAGCATAGACTCCAGCAGTCATGCCAGCAGGACCGCCGCCAATGATTATGAGTTCAAACGCTTTTTGCCTCCCTAAGTTAGGGTTCATACTATCAACTCTGATAGCAAATTGTTTTTTTCAAAGATAACACCTACTAAGCCATAATATCCCGATCACTATTAGGGGAAAAAATTATTTCCATCAGTAAAATGATACAACAATTAGTCCGAAAAAGTTAAGGATAGCTCTGATCTAAGAGGGGCTGAAGGGGAATTTATGGTCACTATCGCTTCTATAGAGTTGTGTAGAGCGAAAGCAGTTGAAAACCAAGGCTCAAGCTCGCGTGTTTTCTGAAGACTTCTGGTTTCTCGTTGATTTAAAAAAGAGAAAAAAATTAGCAAAAAAAAGAAAAAAGAAGATCAAGTTAGAAGAAAGAAAAATAAATTAGAGTTTTTTAATATGATCCATTTTCCTGGATAGAAACTGGTAAAGAAAAGACAGGAGGTGCCAATAAAGCTGGTGAAATTAAGCGGACGATCAAAGTTGAAAAGATAACGATAAAATTTGCCTGGCTTTGTTTTTGCCTGGCAAACCTTCTTCTTTTACGTAATTTTACCACTCAAATTGGTAAAAAATCTAGAACAAGATGTTTTATAAATCTTCTTTTTTCAATCTCCCTTAATCCCTCTTATTTTAAAGGGAGAGATAGGAGAATCTATAAACAAGGGAGAGACACAGTTGAAAAATACTCTAAAGGGGTAAATTTACTCCTCATTTTTAAAAGCTCCCTTCTTCCTCATCTTTTCTAAAGGAAAATCGAAAGTGATTTCAATTTTCCGTTCAAGCTACCATTTTTGCGGTTCATCGATTTACAAGGTGTTACAGTTTATTAAACACCAATTTTAGAAAGGTTGATTAAGGAAAGGGTTTTTAATAGAATGATTGGGTTTTAAGGCGCATTCGTCTAGGGGCCTAGGACACCGCCCTCTCAAGGCGGCGACACGGGTTCAAATCCCGTATGCGCCACCAGGTTAGTTTTACTTACAAACTTTTCTGGAATTACAAAGAATGCTGTTCAGGTTGATTTTTTTGTCAATGCATGATATAATCTACCTACGTTTTAAAACAAAACTATGTTTTAAGAAGCAAGGAGGCGGTCATGCCTATTTATGAATATGAGTGCCGAAAGTGTGGTCATAAACTTGAAGTCTTTAGCCGACCGGGCGAAGAGCCTATGAAAGAATGCATGGTTTGTCATGGTCCAATTAAAAAAGTTTTTCATCCGGCCGGCATAATTTTCAAGGGTTCTGGTTTTTATACTACTGATTACGCTAGAAGTTCGAGCAAGAAGGAGAAAGCAGGCAAGAAAGAGGACGTAAAGGAAAAAGCAGTCTGAGAAGAAAGAATCTACTGATTAAGCGGTTTCTTCGCCTAGCTTTTTTTTGGTCATTGGCGGTTGGTTGGATGGGGTTGATTTTTTACTTTTCTTCGCTCCCGGCTGGTAAAGTGCCTTCTTTGCCGGATTTTATTCCTCATTTTATTGAGTATTTTGTTCTTGCTGTTCTAGTTTTTTTAGCGCTCAAAGAGCACCTTTCAAGAGGAGCTTTCGAAGGTTCTTTTATTTGGAGCCTTTTTTATGCTTTTACGGATGAATTACACCAGCTTTATGTGCCCGGGAGGGAGGCCAGTTTAAGGGATTGGCTAGTGGATGCAGCCGGTGTCTTTTGTGGTGTTTTGTTTATTAAATGTTTTGCTAACAGATTTTATAGGGATGAGTAGCACAAGGAGCGAAAGAACATAATAGTGTTTCCTGTCTGGAAAATCTAATATCTAATATCTAATTGAAAAATCGTCAAACTCGCCAAGAGCTTCGGAGTAAGAAACATCGACATTTTCAACAACTGCTGAAGGGGGCCCTTTCCAGCACCATTTGATAAATTCTTCGATTTTTTCCTCGGCTCCTTCAACGATAATTTCCACTCGACCATCAGGAAGGTTTTTAACCCAGCCCGTCAGGCCCAACTGCCGCGCGACCTGGCGAGCGGAAGAGCGATAAAAAACTCCTTGCACTAATCCTTTCACCAAAAGGTGGGCACGCTTCATCATTTTCGCTCCCACTACACATTAAGTTGAATAAGTTTACCTTTTTCCATATAAAAAACGCGCTCAGCAATGTTTGTGATGTGGTCGCCAATTCGCTCGAAGTAGCGAGCAACTAAAATTAAATGAGCGCCTCGTTCTACATTCTTTGAGCTTTTTAACATGTATCCCATTATTTCGTCAAAAGTGACGTTGTAAAGGCGGTCGACCTCATGGTCCATTTCTGCTACTGCCTTTGCTTTTTCAAGGTCCTTAGTCTTGAAGGCAATCAGGACCTCTGAAAGCATTTGTTGAGTTAAATCAGCCATTTTGGGTAAATCAATGTAAGGTTTTAGTGGAGGGAATGGAGCTAGAATAATAGCTTTGCGAGCAATATCAACACAGTAATCACCAATTCTTTCTACATCAGTTATTATCTTTAAAGCTGTGCCGATGGTTCTTAAGTCGCGGGCCATTGGTTGTTGAGTAGCAATTAAGAACATGCATTTTTTTTCAATTTTCAAGTCCATTTTGTCAATAACGTCGTCCATAGCGATTACTTCTTCGGCTAAATCGGTGTTTCTTTCGGTTAGAGCTTGAAGAGCCTTAGCAATCATCT
>CALKMS010000069.1 GCA_938091145.1 uncultured bacterium | reverse complement strand
AGTGAGCTTTCTTTATAAGCCGGCCAGAAAAAATAAAGCTGAAAAATGGAAAGTCCAACCTTATTTGCTTTTCCAGAAGGAAAAAGTTTGGTATTTGGTTGCTTTTTCGCCTCAGCATCGCGACTATCGAACTTTTCGTCTGAGTCGTATTCAGGGGAGGGTAAAAGTTTTGCACGAAGAAAACGAGGGAGCAGACTTCGAAAGGGACCCTGGTTTTAAACCGGAGGATTTCTTTTTTATGTTTCCTTGGGAGTATGGTTCAGATCAGCCGATAGAAGTCAAAGTAAAATTTTCGGCGAAGTCAGCTTTTCTGGTCGAAAAATCATTCTCCAAAAAGTTAAAAGTTAATGAAGACGGCTCTGAAGTTCTTCTTTTCGAAGTAAAGGACGAAGATTCCTTTGTTCAATGGTTACTGGCTTTTGCTGAAGATGCTGAAGTTTTGAGTCCTGCTTCAACCCGAAAAAAAATGTCTGAAGCATTAGCTCGTATAGAAAGGATATACTCAAATGGGACGACTTGAACCTCAAGAGATATTTTTGCTCTTGAGTTATGTTAATAATCACCCCGGCGTAACCTTATCTGCTTTGAGTAAAAAATTTAAGCACAGCAAGCGGGAAATTAAAAAAGCTCTTGAGTTAGCTTCTCTTTGTGGCTTACCAGATTACACGCCATTTGATTTAATAGAAGTTGATTTTGAAGGTGAAAAAGTTTTTTTGAGATTTGCTGATTATTTCGAGAGACCTCTCAATCTTTCAGTTGTTGAAGCAGTAGCAATTTTAACTGCGGTTAAGCTTATCAAAAAAACAGGCTTGCCTTTGGTTGAAAGCCTTAATTCAGCCGTAAAAAAGATTAAGGGGGCCCTTTCGGGAGAATTTAGCCAGAAAATCGAGGAAGCCGCTGAAGGAAGAATGATTGTTACTGAGGAAGTAAACCCTGAGATTTTAACAAAAATCAATTATTGCCTGGAGAAGTGTTTGAGAGCGGAAATGGTTTACCATACGGTTAGTAGAGATCAGATTTCTTGTCGACAGATTGATCCATATCTATTGATTTTGGATAAGGGGAAGTGGTATTTAATGGCCTATTGTCACTCGAGACGAAACCTGCGGAGATTTTTAGTTTCCCACATTAAGGAGTTTACTCCCCTCTCTGAGAAATTTGAAAGAAAGAATTTTTCGTTTGCCGATTATGTTAATCTTTATTCTTCATCTTCGCTTGGTGGCAGGGAAGTGAAACTTCTTTATGGACCTGAAGTATCAGATTATATTCGAGAGATATTAAGTCCGAAGGTGAGAGAAGACAAGCCTGATGGTTCTTGCCTGGTAACTTTAAAGGCTAGTTCTTTTCCTGGTTTGCTAAAAAAATGGGTTCTGCCTTATGGGAGTCATGTTAAAGTTCTTGAACCACCAGAGCTTATTGCACTTTTGAAGGAAAAGATTAGAGCTACTGCCAAAATTTACCAAGGTTAAACGTTTATGGCGAAAAAAGAAAAGATAAAGGTGAAAGCGGTTTATTTTGACGCGGGGCATACTTTACTTGGGACGCACCCATCATTATCTAAATACGCGGCGGAAGTAGCTCAAGGACTAAGACCTGAAATCAAGGAAGAAGATTTTGCAAGAGTCAGTCATTTGATGGAAAAGCGCTTTCGACTTTATATTTCAAATCAGGCATTTCATTGGTCGTCGATTGAAAACATTATTAAACTTTGGGAAGATGTGTATGGTTACTGGATGAGTTTGGTAGGTTTTAACCAACAAGAGAGCAAGCTTTTAGCTCGAAGTCTTTATAATCGACTTGGAGAGGCCGATTGCTGGAGAGTATATTCTGATGTCAAAGAAACTTTAGATTTTCTCAAAGAAAAGCAGTGTTGCTTAGGAATTGTTTCTAACTGGGACGAACGGTTGGGCCAAATTATTGAGAAAATTGGTTTAAAAAAGTATTTTTCTTTTATAATAACCTCGGCCCAAGCCGGTTACGGCAAGCCTGATAAGCGGCTGTTTGAAATGGCGAAGAGAATTTCGGGAGTGGATGAAGGTCTGACTTTATTTGTCGGTGATGACCCCCAAGCTGATTTTTACGGGGCAATTAATGCGGGAATGAAAGCTTGCTTGCTAGATCGGGGGAATAAGTATCCTAACTTTGATGGTTTAAAGGTCAAAAAACTTACTGAACTTAAAGAAGTTATTGGTTTAGTTGATTATTGAGTTTTTTGATAATTTTTACCGTTTTATCGGCTTTTATTTTTGTAAAAACTGATCTTTTCCGTCAAAGAAAAAAACTCTCTAAAAAATGTCCCGAGAAACTAATCAAAGTTTCCCGGTACTCACTGAGTTTCCTTTTCGTACCTTTTGAGATCCTTTTCGAACCTCTGCCTCACAGCTTTGGTCCTCAAAGATCTCGCTAGGCCGCTACTGGTACCCCAGCTTTCTCGGTTCCCTCTGATTGCTTCTCGGGACGTTTCTAATCTAACTCATAGCTGAAGTTTTGTCAAGCCGTTTGAAAGAAAATTTTTATTTGTTTTGAAGTGCTTCTAAAGAAATTGAAATCCTCTGATCAGGCAAAAAATTTTTAAAAATAATTTTTTAAAATTTAAAACGCTGGTTGAGTTGAATCTCCTACCTCTTTTGTGTTAAATTTCAACAAGTATTATGAAAGCTTATCTCGATATTGAAACTTCTTTTCAAGGCCAGATAACTGTTATCGGTGTTTACCGGCCAGCTTGCGGTTTTAAACAAGTGTGGGGAAAGAATGTGACTCAGGAAAGCTTGATGAGCCTTCTCGAGAATGCCGAAATTTTAATAACTTACAATGGTAGCCGTTTTGATCTGCCAGTTATTGAAAGACATCTTGGTGTTCGGCTGGACAAACTTTTTCAGCATCGTGATTTGCTTTTTGACTGCTGGAACTTTCGCCTTTACGGCGGATTAAAATTGGTCGAGAAGGAACTGGGCATTGAAAGGGAAACAAAAGAAATCAATGGTTTTATGGCAATGGAACTTTGGGAAAGCTATCTTAGGCATGGCAAAAGCGAATCACTAGACAAACTGTTGCTTTATAATCGAGAAGATGTGTTGAGCCTAGTCAAATTAGAGGAAAAGCTTAACACCTTTTACCAACTTTATTTTTTGCCATATGCTCGGGATTTGTAAGCAAATTGCTGTCGAAATATTGAGGAGAGATTAGATGGTAGCGATTAGAAAGTTCATAATTATTTTTTTGAAAATACTTTTAGGCATATTGGCCTTTTTCTCGGTTATTTTGACAGCTCATATTTTGATTGTCTATTTTGGGCCAAGTCTAAGGTTTTTCCCTTTTCGCCTTTTGATTAACACTCTAGCGGAAAGCGTGAAAATTGATTTTACCAAGCAAGCCAAGATTAAGACTCCTTATGAAGGATATTTTGACATGAACTCTCTTTTTACCTTGCTTTTTTACTTGTTGTTGGAGCCAATAATTGAAAAAATAAGGCGGAGCGTGGAAGCCTGGCATCCCATCCGCAGGGCGCGTTAATTTTGAGATCTCTTTTTCATTCCTTTGAAAATTAAGACTAGTAAACCAACAAGGATGAAGATGTCACCAATGCTTATCGCTGCTTCAAGGATTTTTAAGGGAAAGCGAAAAGGAATGACGTCGCAGAGAAAACTAACTCTGGTTTGGTGATCTAAAAAACAAGAGGGATACCACTCGTAACGATTGATTTTAAAAACCACGTCTTGGTGGTGAACCAATTTTAGAGCATTGATTGATACTGGCATTCTTCCGCCATTGAGAAAGGTAGCTAAAAAGTTAGAAAAGGTGCCAACGAAAATCAGCTTAATACCCGGTTGATTGAGGTTTAGAAAGAGAAAAAGCAAGGCTGTGAAGTTAGATAAGTTTTGGAGTAAACTGCCAAACTGAATGGCAAAGTGGGTGCTCAAGAAAAAATCACGGTAGACAAAAAAACGTAATAAAAAAGATGTTACTATAAGAGGAAGAGCTTTAAATTCGAGATTTGCCAGGTTTTCAAGCTTTCCTTTTGCCAAATAACCAATGAGTATACCAATGAGAATAGCTATTAAAGAAATAATTCTAAACATTGGTCTGGTTAAGCATTAAGTTCTTCTTGGGTTTGTTTTTGTTCTTTATCCATTTTGGGTAACACGCAGACCGGAAGAGGTCGTTCTTCAAGGTGTGGGTTTTCAACAATAACTTCTTTGAGTTTAGATAATATTTCCGAATTAAATTGATAGGCTTTACTTTGAGTTAACTCTCTTATAGCTGTTTCCGGGCTAAAGGGCGCACGATAAGGACGAGGAGAACGCATGGCATCGTAAGCGTCAGCGATAGCAATTATTTGAGCACCTAAAGGAATTTCTTCTGCTTTTTTTCGATTAGGATAGCCGCTCCCATTGGCTCGTTCGTGGTGGTTAAGAACGTAATCTTCAATGTCTTTCAGAAGGGGAATGGAAGCTAAAATTGAAGCTCCTTCTTCAGGATGACGCGATATCAGTTTCCACTCGAAATACCCGAGCTTACCCGGTTTATAAAGGACTTCCTCAGGAGTGCCGATTTTTCCTAAATCATGAAGTAAAGCTGCCTGTTCAATCCTTTTTATATCGGTCAAAGGTAGCCCCAGTTTCTCGGCAATTTTTCGGGAGTACTCTGCCACTCTTTTTGAGTGGTCAGCGGTGTAAGGATCTTTGGCTTCAAGAGCCGTGGTCATAGCTTTTAGAGTCCCACTTAGAGTTTCTTCTAAAATCGCTGTTCTTTTAAAAAGAAGGTAAAGGAGGTAAACCGGGAAAGCGCTTAAAATAGCTCCGTAATAAGATTTTATTGAAGCGAAATAAGCAAAAAGTATTCCGATAATCCCCATAGCTACGAGTGGATAAAAATTTATTGGGTAAGGGGCAAGCAAGAGCCAGGCGTCAACTAATCTTTTTTTGGTGGAAAGTGACACAACTATTGAATGTAAAATTGAGTTTACTGAAGTAAAGAAAAAAGCAGCAGCAATAAATAACGATAAATTTCTGAAAGTTAAGTTAAATTTTCCTGGTTTGATAAATTGACTGACAAAAAGGCTTACCAAAGTGGCATTTAAAGTAAATTGAGAAACATTGAAAACTTGCCTTATTAAAGCTTTTTTCTTAAAGAATTCAGTTAAAGTCTCACCGATAAACACACAAAGCGATGAGTACGGAAAAGGAAGGTTTAGAAGAGTAGCAATTATAAAAAAGGTATCAATAGCAAAACCACTATGCTCACTTAAGCGCACTTCCATTAAGTTGGAAATAGCAATGCTCACAGTGAAAAGGAAAATAACAAAGAAATCTAACCTACCTTGCTGGGACGATTTATACTGTAAATAGAGCTCCCATCCTGCCCAGCCCGATATCAATATTGATAAAATAAAAAGTATCAATACCACTACTTCCACAAACTCTACTTTTTTATTCAAATGTCTCTCCTGCTTTTTAGGAAAAAGACTAAGTTTTTCTGAGTTTTTAATTGGGCTATTTCGTGGTGTTTTATATTACCACTTACCGCCAGCTACTACACAGCTAGCAATTGAAGCTAAAATTGCCAGAGCCCTGAGAAGCCTAATCTTCACCTAAATCACCTCCTTCGACTGAATTGCTTGCCGAACATCACTTGTAACAAGTAACAGTCATCACGAGAAAAATTACATATCAACTTTTTATTTTGCCTCATCGCCATAATATGGGAATATTCACAAATCAAACACGTACCCAATTTATGGTATGTAAAAAATTTAAACTTCAATATATAGGGTCTGTCCTTAATTTAAACTTTTATTTTAATTAGGAGTCTTTGTGTTGATTGACTCTTTTCTTGTCGCCTGTTAGAACTGCTTCGTTAGTTGCTGGGTGAAGGATGAGAAAAAATCAAAGATTTTTTTTCGGCAAAAGAGAAAGCAATTTTGCGTGATCACCAAAGTTGGTAGTTAACTAAAGCTAGCTTGGGAAAATTTTTACCGCCTACACCAAGAGTTTTGGGTATGAAGCTGGTGATGTTAAGGGTTAAAAAGAATTGAAATGGCACAAAAGGGTTGACAAGTGGATGATAATGGTTTATAGTGGTAGAAAATGAGGGTAAAAGGGAAAAAACCTGGAATTGAAGAGTGGATGTAGGTGTTTGCAGGCAATTATCAGCACACATTGGACGATAAAGGCAGGATAGTTTTGCCGGCTAAGTTCAGGAGGGAATTGAAGGAAGGAGCAATAGTGACCGCCTGGCCTGGTCCTTGTCTTATACTCATTCCCAAATTAAACTGGCAAGT
>CALKMS010000068.1 GCA_938091145.1 uncultured bacterium | reverse complement strand
GGATGATATCGATGTTGTTTGGGTTCCGGGTTCTTTTGAAATTCCCTTAATAATTAAAGCTTTAGCAAATCGAAAAAAATATGATGCTCTGATCGCACTCGGTGTGGTTATAAGAGGTGACACTCCTCATTTTGAATTTGTTGCTACCGAGGCGGTAAAGGGAATTGCTAAAGCTTCGATGGAAAGCGGAGTTCCAGTGGCTTTAGGGATAATTACTGCTGACAATCTTGAACAAGCTATTGAGAGAGCGGGCACCAAAGGAGGGAACAAAGGCTGGCAAGCAGCCCAAACCGCCATTGAAATGGCAAACTTGCTGAAAGCAATTTAACTTTATAATTTGCTTGTTAGTTTTTATTGAAAGAAAGCAAAGAGACGAACACCCACGAAGCATAAACCCCTTTATTAACCATTAAAGCACTAACCATTAAGGAGAAGGTAGTTGGAGGGTGTAAACTTTTGGCATTAATAAAGGGTGATCAGTGACCTTCAGGTCGCTGACTTTTTTGAAAACCGATTTCTATTGTTGGAAACTTTCGAAAACCTGAAGGTTTCTACTGCTTAGAAGAAGCGTGTCATTGCGAGCTCCATTTCTAAATGGGGTGAAGCAATCGGAGATTGCTACGCCTGAGAAAAGGTGTCATTGCGAGGAGCGGAGCGACGAAGCAATCTCATGAATTGGCCTTTTCTCTCAAAGAACGAGATTGCCACGCCCTCGCTTCGCTCAGGCTCGCAATGACCTTTCTCCCGCGTCATTGCGAGGACTGCAGGCCGAAGGCGAGGCAAGACGAAGCAATCTCAGAGATTGCCACGCCCGCCTTACGGCTCGCTCGCAATGACAAAAGAAGTGGTGTTTGTTCAGACTCGCAATGACATTTCTTTGGTGTCATTGCGAGGACGGCGAGCCGAAGGCGAGGCAAGACGAAGCAATCCCCGGGATTGCCACGCCTGAGAAAAGGTGTCATTGCGAGGAGCGGAGCGACGAAGCAATCTCAGAAGGTGTCACACTTTTCTTTGCGGTCTCGTCGCTCGCAATGACAAAAAGGATGGTTGGCTTGCTCGCAGTGACAAAAAGCATAAAACATCTCCCAACCTTCTTTTAGAAAAAAGATTTTTTAAAAAGGTAGAGGTTAATTATTTCTTCCTTGTTTATAAGCTTTTTTGTTTTTTTGAGAATGAAGGGGACTATAAGGGATTGAAAAAAGTTTCTCGAAAACCTAAGGTTTTGCCACGTGTTTATGTGGAAGTTATGCGGAAGTTTGCTACATGTGTAAATAGGTAATTTTTGTTCTTAATTGATTTATAATTTCATTTATGGAAAAGATTGAGCTTGCAATTATTGGCGGCAGTGGCTTTTATAACCCTAGTTTTTTAGGAAAAGCTGAGAAACATGTTGTTTTTACCGAATACGGAGAAGTTGAGCTTTTTAAAGCGGAAGTTAGCAGAAAAAAGGTTTATTTTCTTCCTCGTCACAAAATTGGGCATAGCCTTTCTCCCAGCCAAGTAAATTATCGTGCTAACCTTAAAGCCTTGAAGAAGTTAGGCGTTAAGAGAATTCTGGCAACTTCAGCAGTTGGCAGTCTCAATAAGTTGATGCTACCAGGGAGCTTAGTGTTTTTAGACAACTTTATTGACTTTACCAAAAATCGACCGACGACTTTTTATGATAAGGAAGGCGAGGTTTACCACGTTGATTTCACTGAACCTTACTGCCCAGAACTCAGAAGTTTTTTGATAGAAGCAGCAACTAATCTTAAATTGGATTTTCACCCAGCGGCTGTTTATGTTTGCACTGAAGGGCCCCGCTTTGAAACCCCGGCGGAGATAAAGGCATTTCAATTGTTAGGCGGTGATGTGGTGGGAATGACGGGGGTTCCTGAGGTAGTTTTAGCTCGTGAGCTTGAGATTTGTTATGCGGGGATTGGTTTGATCGCCAATATGGCGGCTGGAATTTCGAAAAGAAGTTTAACTGCGGAAGAAGTGGTTGAAGTTATCTCTAAAATGAACTCAGATATTGAAAGCTTGTTAAAGGAAGTTATCCCTCTAATTTCATCCATGCGAAACTGCCACTGTGCTACTGCTCTAAGAAAAGCGAAAATGTAGCTTTTAATTTAGGAAAAGTTTTTTGGAAAATAAAAATTTAAGTGTTTTAGGCCGAACCTAAATCTTTTTTAACTTTTTCTCCGAACTTCAAAGCTTCTGCCAGTACTTCTTTCTCGTCCAAAGTTAAACATTGACCGTTTTTTACTATTATTTTCCCATTGACTATTACCGTATCCACATCGCTGCTTTTAGCGGCATAAACAAGATGCGAATACAAATCGTAAATAGGAACAAGATGAGGTTTTTTAAGGTCGAGAATAATTAAGTCGGCCAATTTACCCACCTCAATCGAACCCAAAAGATCATCAACTCCCAGAGCTTCAGCTCCCCAGATAGTCGCCATTTTAACTACTTCTTTAGCTTTTAAACAGGTAGGTTCTTTGCTCCAGATTTTGTGAAGACGGGCGGCGGTGGACATCTCTCCAAATAAATCTAAGTTGTTATTGCTGGAAGCACCATCGGTCCCTAATCCAACTTTGACTCCTTTCTCAATCAGCTTGGGCACTGGGCAGACCCCGGTAGCTAACTTCATATTGCTCTCTGGGTTGTGGGAAACGGCCGTATTTGTTTTGGCTAAAATTTCTATATCTTTTTCTTCCAGCCAGTTGGCATGCGCTAGACTTACCTTTTCGCCGAGGAAGCCAAGGTTATTTAAGTGCTTCTTCGTATTTATTTTTGTCTATTACAAACGTTATTTCTCCTTTTTTGCCTTTGTTGTATTCGGCAATACCGTAAATTTTTTCGTTTCCATCTCCTTCAACTGTACCTTTTACT
>CALKMS010000067.1 GCA_938091145.1 uncultured bacterium | reverse complement strand
AATAGGGTTTTTTTAATTGAAAAACAGAACATTCGCTATCTAAAACCGGAACAAATTCCTGAACCTCCAGATTTAGTCACTGCTGACCTTTCATTCATTTCTTTGAAAAAAGTTTTCCCTTCATTGAAAGCGCTTGGTTATGAAAAAACTCATTACCTTTTTTTAGTTAAACCTCAGTTTGAGGCAGGGAGAGAAAAAGTTGGCCGTAAAGGAGTGATCCGCGACCCCGCTGTTCAAGAAGAAGTTCTGTTGGATCTTGGGTCTTTCTTTTCGAAAGATGGCTATTGTGTTTCATTTACTTATTCGCCGTTAAAAGGTGCAGAAGGTAACATTGAGTTTTTTGCTTATCTTTCTCCTGGTTTTAAAGTTCTTGATCTCAAAGAAATAAGAAGGGTTGTAGAAGAAGCGCAAAAGGAGGCAAGGTGAAAAAAAGACTTTTTATTGTCCCTAATATTGAGAAACCGGCTGCGATCGAAGCAGCTCGTAAAGTAGTCGATTGGGCAGATAAAAATGGTTTTCAACCAGCTTTTTTTCCTGATGATGCTCGTGCACTCGAATTTGATAGCTTGATATTAGTTAGCCAACCAAAAAAAGAAGAATTAGCGGTGGTGCTTGGTGGAGATGGAACAATATTAAAAGCAGCTCGCTTACTTAAAAGCTCGGAAACTCCCGTTTTGGGGGTAAACTTTGGCCGAGTAGGTTTTTTATCGGAAATTGATTCAAGGTATCTTTTTTCTGCTTTAGAAAAATTGAAGTCAGGTAGGTTTCAAATTGAAGAGAGAATGATGCTGGAAGTAGTATTTACTTTTAATGGTCAGGAAGCAAAAGAGAAAGTTTTGAATGAGATTGTGATTGGCGGAACAGCTCGATCCCGCCTTTTGAAGTTTTCACTGCTTGTCAATGGCGAGAGATTAAAAGATTACCAGGGTGATGGCTTAATTATCTCAACTCCTACTGGTTCTACCGCCTATTCTTTTTCAGCGGGTGGACCCATCGTTTCCCCGTTTTCTGACTGTTTTTTGGTAACCCCTCTTTGCCCTTACACTTTGTTTAATCGTGCTTTAATTTTGTCTTCCAGCGAGGTGGTGGAGGTTTTGCCGGGACCAGGAATTAGTTTAAATATTGCTCTTGATGGAATTGATTACCAAGGTATGTCAGAAATAAGAAAAGTTTTAGTGAGAAAGTCACCTAAAAACTTCCGACTAATAAGAGTGGGCAGGGAAAAAAAATTTTATCGTTTGTTAGAAGAAAAGCTTTCTTTTCGGAGACGACAGGAAAAGTGCTAAAAAGTTTGAGGGTCAGGGAGTTAGCGCTTGTAGAGGAGGCGGAGCTTGATTTTGAGCCTCACTTTAATGTTTTGACTGGGGAGACTGGAGCTGGAAAAACTGTTCTGATTGGCGCTTTAAAATTTTTGTTAGGGGAAAAGAAAAGTCAGTCGGTAGTGCGGACAGGAGCAAACAAATCGGTTATTGAGGGACATTTTGTTTTAAGTGGGGCTGAGAGAAATGCTTTAGAGAATGTTATCGGGGAAAAATTGGAAGAATTGATTTTAGTGAGAGAGATTTTTCGCGAAGGGAAGGACAAACTTTATTTAAACGGTCGTCTTGTTCCTTTATCTTTTGGAAGCCAGATTGCTCAGCACCTAATTCAGTTGTACGGGCAGAATGAACATCATGAGCTTCTGAAAAAATCTTCTCACCTTGATTATCTTGATTCTTTTGCTAAAGATCAGCTCAAAGAGACAAAGGCCTTGTTCGTTGAAAACTTTAAGGAATGGAAGGAAACGAAAAGAAAATTAGAAGAAAAGCAAGAACTAGCAATAAGTAAAAAAGCAAAGGAGGAACTTTTACGATTTCAACTCGAAGAGATCAATAAGGCGAACTTGGTTGAAGGCGAGGAAGAAAAGTTAATAGAGGAAAGAGAGTTTTTGAGAAATCAAGAGAAAATAGCTACTTCTCTTAACATGATTTTGGAGCTCCTTTCCGGCGAGGAAGCCGGCGCTTTGGGATTATTGAGTCGGGCTTTAAAAGAGGCCGGAAAAATTTCAAACTTTGGGAGCGAGTTAAGAAGAATTGAGACATCTTTAAGCGAGTTATTGGAAAAAGGTAATGAGCTGGCCGGTCTGGTTGAAGTTTTTTTAAATAACTTTCATTTTGAACCGCGGCGGTTGGAAGAAGTTGAGGAGCGCTTGCATCAAATCTCAATCTTAAAGAAGAAGTATGGTGGATCGGTAGATGAGATTTTGAAGCGCAAGTCTAAACTTGAGGAAGAACTGGCTCTTCTTGAAAGAATAGATTTTGACTTAAGTGAATTGGCAAAAAAGGAGGCTCTTCTCCAAAAGAGGGTACGAGATTCAGGCTTAAGGCTCACAAAGATGAGAAAGGAAGCAGCTGTTGAGTTGGAAAAAAAATTGAGCGAGATACTTCCTTCGCTTGGTTTTAAGGGTTGTTTTATTGAGGTGGAGGTGAAACAGAAGGTGACTGATGACTTATTTGAAAGAATTACCATTGATGGGTTCGATGAAGTTGAACTTTTTTTTCGACCAGGAGCAGCTGAAGAAAAAAAACCTTTAAAAGATATTGCTTCCGGAGGAGAGCTTTCCCGGCTGATGCTAGCTTTAAGAACGGTTCACCCTGATTTTGTAGCTACTCGAACGGCGGTTTTTGATGAGGTCGATGCTGGGATTGGCGGTTTTACTGCGCAAAAGGTTGGGCAACATTTGAGTGAGCTATCTTCAAAGTCACAGGTTTTATGTGTTACTCACCTTCCCCAAATTGCTTCTCTAGCTAATTGTCACTTCCTTGTTGAAAAAATTGAGAAAGGTGGACGCTCGGTAACTCGAGTAAGAAAACTTTCCTTTGATGAAAGAGTGAAAGAGATTGCTCGCTTGCTTGGTGGAGTTACAACTCAGAAAGCTATTGAACATGCCAAGGAGATTTTAAATAATGCCAAAAAGTTTCTCAGAAAGCATGAGGAAAGTTCTTTTAAATTCTAAAAGAAAAAGCGTGATTAAATTAGATAGGAGAACCAAAAACTTGGTGGGACGGTTAAGACCGGGTGACATTGCTGTTATTGACCACGAAGACCTTGATTTGGTCAGCGCAGAGTCATTAGCAGAAAAAAAAATCGAGGCAGTGATCAATATTAAGCCGTTTACCAGCGGCAAATACCCAAACTCTGGTCCTTTAGTGTTGCTTAAAGCTGGAGTAAAACTTTATGAGTCAACTGTTGATTTTTTTGGTCAGGTTGAAGAAGGCAAAGAAGCCTGGATTAAACAAGATACCTTGATTGTTGAAGGTAAACCGGTTTGCTCCTTAAAAAGGATAACGCGTCGGCTGCTCGAAGAAAAAAGAAAGGAAGCAATTAAAAAAGTGGGATCTGAACTTAGAAGTTTTGCCGAGAACACCCTTTTATATGCTAGAAGAGAGTGGGAAGTTTTTTTCGATCGGCTGGAACTGCCTTCTTTAAAAACTCAGATTTCAAACCGACATTGTCTGATTGTAGTTCGAGGTTATGATTACAAAAGAGACTTGCTGGCTTTGCGAGGGTATATTCGAGATGTTAAGCCAGTTTTAATTGGTGTTGATGGTGGGGCTGATGCCTTGAGGGAGATGGGTTTTAAGCCTGATTTGATTGTGGGGGATATGGACAGCGTCGGAGATGCGGCTCTTGAGGAGGCACCTGAAATCCTTGTCCACGCTTATCCTGATGGACGCTCTCCCGGCTTAGAAAGGATTAAGAGGTTGGGTTTAGAAGAAAAAACGTTGATACTTAGTTTTCCTGGGACAAGCGAAGATCTAGCTTTACTTTTGGCTTATGAAGCGGGGGCGGAACTCATAGTGGCGGTTGGAACTCACTTTAATTTGGTTGAGTTTCTTGACAAAGGGAGGAAGGGAATGGCCAGCACTTTTCTTACTCGACTAAAAGTGGGGGAAAAATTGGTTGACGCCAAGGGTGTAAGTAAGCTTTATCAAACGCGGGTTAGGGTAGGGTATTTTTTAGCCATGAGCCTTTCAATGTTAGTGGTAGTTAGCGCTGTTTTGTTTGTTTCGCCATGGGCCCAAAGTTTTTTTCGCTTATTAGCAACAAAACTGCGGTTGTTTCTTTTTTCACTTGGAGGCTGAATGATTGATTTAAAGTTTTATGTGGCTTCCATTGTGGCAGTTTTTTTAGCTCTTGCTTTGGGTGTTTTACTCGGTTCGGTGATTGTCGGCCAGCAAGGTATGCCGATATCTGAGAAGTTGATTAAAAGCATTGAAGCTGACATTGAAAAAGTTCGGGTTGAGAATCAATTACTTTCTCAGGAAAATCAAGAGATTAAAAAATTTCTGAACGAAGTTTACCCTTTTTTGATTAAAAATCGCCTTTCTGGCGAAAAAATAGGACTAGTTTATTTTGATTCAGGCGCCGAAGAAATGGTTAGAGAGACTAAAAGATTCCTGGAGAAAGCATCGGCAAAAGTTGGATTGATTGAGTTCGACATTCAGGCTTTTAGAACTAGTGACTTAACATTTACAGCTCAAATTCTTGGTTTTGAACCCGCTTCTGAAACTAGCTTTTCAGCAGCGGTAAACTCTTTGTTTTCTAAGTTAACAACTTTAACTGCTGACATGCCAATGATCCTAGAAAAAACGGACTTTTTGAAACTCAAAGATTTTGGCATCAAAGATTTGCCTTTTAGCTATCTTGTTTTTTTTCTTCCTCCAAGGCAAGAGGAAATCTATCAGCTTGCTGAAGCCAATCTTAGTTCAAAGCAGACTGTCGTTGTTGTGGATAGGGAGGTTGAGTCATTAAAGCTTAACTTACCAAATTTTAAGTCAACAATGATTTTTGGGATCGAAACCATTCCGGGCAAGATTT
>CALKMS010000066.1 GCA_938091145.1 uncultured bacterium | reverse complement strand
ATGGGCGAATATTAAGCTCTCAGGGGTGTTTTACAACTATAAATAGTGGAGTAGGGTAGGGGAGCTAAAATTTAATGGGGGTACCCCTATATTAATGTGTATTACATACGACATAAAATTAAAAAATTAGCAAGCTAATTTAATTGGAGTGAGGAGAAAGATGATTGCGGTTGGACCGGACGAAATGAAAAGAGTTGAGAGTAGGGCTGTTAGATCTGGTAAAGTCACGCTTGATGAATTAATGGAAAAAGCTGGGAGGGCGTTGGCTGAAGAAGTCTTAAAAGAAAATCCTGAGGAGGTTTTGGTTGTTTCTGGTTCGGGGAACAATGGGGGTGATGGACTGGTAGCAGCAAGAATTTTGGTGAGCCACGGAATTAAAGTTAAGGTTTTTTTGGCCTTTCAGAGAAAAGTTTCACCTCTTACCCAGAAGAAAATGAGAGAGCTCAAAACAACTCCGGTTGTTTTTTTAAACTCGATTCAAGAGCTGAAAGACTCGCTCTCAAGAAAACCTTTGGTTGTTGATGCCCTTTTTGGTTTTGGTTTTCGAGGAAAGCTTGAAGGTTTTCAGGCTGAGATAGTTGAAGCAATCAATGAGTCAAAGCTTTCAGTGTTTTCCGCCGATATACCTTCAGGTGTTGAGGCGGAAAGCGGGAGAGTAAGCGGGCTAGCATGTCGAGCAAAAGTTACAGTGACCTTTTCTCTTCCTAAAACGGGTTTGTATCTCTGGCCGGGCTGCAATTATGCTGGGGAAGTTAGGGTGAAAGAGGTAGTGCCACCAGAGTTTTTGGAAGGAGTTAAAGGAGTGGAGATATTGACGCTAGCTGAAGCCAAGAAGCTTTTGCCCTCGCGGTTAAAGGAGGCGAATAAGTGGTCAGTGGGTGGGGTTTTGGTAATAGCTGGTTCTGAAGGAATGACTGGGGCGGCAATCCTGACAGTTAAAGGAGCTCAGAAGGCGGGAGCTGGGATTGTTAAGTTGGCTTCTTTGGCCAAACTAGCTCCGATTTTTGCTTCTACCTTAATTGAGGCTCTCTTCTTGCCTTTAAAAGAGAAATATTTAGCGGGTAGAGAGATAGCTTTTTTAAGAAAGGAAGCTGAGCGCTTTCGGTCAGTGGTTATTGGCCCGGGCTTAAAAGACTCGGCGGAAACCAGAAATTTGGTTAGAGAAGTTATAAAGTGGGGCAAGCCGGTGGTCTTGGACGCGACAGCTTTGGTTTATTTTTCGGAACTTTTGTCTGAAGCCTTGAGTTTGCCAATAGTGATCACTCCCCACGAGGGGGAGTTTTCCCGCCTTAGCGGTTTGTCGTTGGCTTATATTCGCGAAAACCGTTGGCAGGCGGCGGTTGATTTTGTTAATAGCTGTCCGCTGAAAAATCTGGTGCTTGTTCTTAAAGGCTATCGAAGCCTGATAGTTTCTAAAAAGCGGAAAGCTATAAATTTAACCGGGGGGCCTGCACTGGCTTCAGCAGGAACAGGTGATGTTTTGGCGGGGATGATTGGCGCTTTTTTGGCTCAGGGATTAAACCACTTTGAGGCTGCTCAGCTCGGGGTCTATCTTCATGGTCTGGCTTCTGATCTGGCTTTGAGGGAGATTGACGAGTTGAGTTTTTGTGCTTCTGATCTGCTAACCTATATCCCTCGGGCTATTTTGCAAGCTCGCTCTAGTAGTTTGCTATAATTGATTTAGGATGATGAAAGTTGCTGATATTATGACCCGAGATGTTCAAGTTTTAAATCCGGAGATGAGCGTTAAGGAAGCGGCTCAATTTTTATTGAAAAAAAAAGTTGGTGGGGCGCCAGTAATAGACAGCAGTGGGAAGTTGGTTGGAATAGTAAGCGAGAGCGATTTAATAATGGAAGAAGTTAAGATTCAATTTCCAACTTTTCTCCATCTTCTTGATGGCTTCATTTTCCTTTCAAACTGGCGCGATTATCAAGAAAAGCTTCGAAAAGCAGTTGGTCTGAAAGTTGCGGATGTCATGTCATCTCCTGTGATCACAGTGGAAGCTGATGCTTCAGTGGAAGAAGCTGCCACTTTAATGGTGGAAAAGCATATCAGTCGCTTGCCAGTTTTAGACAAAGGGCGGATGGTCGGGATAGTGAGCAAGAGAGACCTTATAAAGGCTATTGCTAATGGCACCTCGCTTTAATTATCGTCCAGTTTGGGTCGAAGTAAATCTTGCGGCCATTGAAGAAAATATTCGAACCTTTAAAAGAATTATTGGTTCTCAATGCTTTTTAATGGCCGTAGTTAAAGCTAATGGTTATGGTCACGGCGCAGTTGAAGTTTCCAGAAAAGCTTTAGCCAGTGGAGCCGATTACTTAGGTGTTGCTTTGCCTGAAGAGGGAGTAGAACTGAGGGAAGCGGGGATCACAGCACCAATTTTAGTTCTAGCCGAACCATCTCCTGACCAGGTACCTCTTGTTATTGAGTACGACTTAGAGCCAGCTCTTTACACGCTTGATTTGGCAAAAAAGCTGTCTGAAGAAAGCCAGAAAAAAAACAAGGAGGTACTAGTTCATTTAAAAGTAGACACCGGGATGCATCGAGCCGGAATTTTGTTTAATGATTTTTTTCGTTTTTTAGAAGAAATAAAAGATTTAAAGAGCCTGAGAGTGATAGGACTTTTTTCCCATTTAGCTTGTGCTGACTTGCCACTAAAAGAAATAAACTTAAAACAAATTGAGCTTTTTAAAAAGGCAAAAGCAATAGTGAAAAAATTTTTTCCACAAACCACTTATTTTCACCTTTCGAACACAGCTGGAACAATTTTTTTGCCTGAAGCTCGGCAAAATATGGTCAGGTTGGGGCTGGGGATATACGGTCTTTATCCTAATGAAGAAGCAGAAAAGATAGTTAGTTTGAGGCCAGCATTGAGCTGGAAAGCTAAGGTGGCATTAGTTAAAGAAGTTCCGCCCGGTAGCGGGGTGAGTTACTGTCATACTTTTGTCACCCGAAGACCCTCCCGGTTGGCTTTGGTTCCGCTGGGCTATGCAGATGGTTTAAAGAGAGCTCTTTCTAACCGAGGAGAGTTATTGATCAATGGGCGACGAGTTTTGATTGCCGGTCGAGTTTGTATGGACCAGGTGATGGTTGATGTTACTGAGGTTGAAAAAGTTAAGGCCGGGGATGAAGTAGTAATAATTGGCTCTCAGGGAAAGGAGAAAATTACAGCCGAGGAGTTAGCCGAAAAAATCGGAACAGTAAACTACGAAATAGTTTCTACCATTGGTTCGCGGGTTGAGCGCGTTTATCTTGATTAGCCTTCGTAAGTTTAGACGGTAGAGTGAGCGAAAGATTTTTTCTTAAATCATTATGGTGGTGGCCACCGCTAAAAAATTTCGATTGGCTGAAATCTACTTTTTTGGTCGGCGGAACTGTTAGGGACCTTATTATTGGAAGAGAAGCTGTTGATCTTGATCTTTTAGTGCCGGAGCTTACCGAGAAAAAAGCTTTCGAATTAGCAAATAGATTTAAAACTTCTTTCTTTAAGTTAGGAAGAGAAAACTATGTCTATCGAATTGTTACTTCAGAGGGGAAAATTGACCTCATCCCTTTGACCACTCCAACTTTAGAAGAGGAAGCAAAAAGGAGAGACTTTACCGTTAATAGTCTTTTTTTGCCTTTATCATCTGTTAGAGAAGGAGAGTTTTTGAAGGAGGATATAATTGACTTTCTTGGGGGCTTGAGGGATCTGAGAAAGAAGACTTTGCGCCTATGCCAGCCCGATTCTTTCAGGAAAGATCCGGTGAGGCTCCTGCGAGCTGTTCGTTTTTGTTTAGAGCTGGGACTGAGCTTGGACGAAAGTACTGCTCACCGCTTGGCGGAGGATAAAAGGTTTTTATTGAAAGCTCGGGCTGAGCGAGTAAAAACTGAAGTGTTAAAACTCTTTTCCTTTGAATTTCCCGAAAAAGTTGTCCGAAAACTGGTTGCTCTTTCTTTATGGGCCGAAATCTTAAGCTACGCGGGATTAGGATTTAAAATCGGGAGACTAGAAGAGCTTTTGAGGAAAGCTTTTTTGATACTCAGGAAAGTTGAACATGCATTTCCTTTATATTTCGCTCAACAAGTGGAGAAAGGGGTTAAAATCAAGCAATTATTCTCACTTTTTTTGGCTTTTTTTCTCTCTACCGATGAACAGACTCAATTGCCTTCAGCTTTTGGCCGATTCCGGATGAGCAAAAAAGCTATCAAAGCTTGTCAAGCCTGGCTAAAAGGCGTTCAAAGAGATTGGCTTAGCGACAAGAAATTACAGGCTGAATTAGTAGTTAGCACAGGTTTTTCCTTCCCTGCCTGTTTAGCTTTGGCATTAATTGTTGGTCAGAAAGAGTTGAGCCAAGAATCTTTTTTAAGATTTAAAAAGATGTACGAAATTGAAGTGGGTTCGTTTTACCCTTTCTCTGCCCGCCAGGTAATTGTGGAGACTGGCCTTACTCCTTCCTTTCGATTAGGGGAAGAGATAAGGAAAAGAAAAATTATTTTTTTATCAGGGATTTTAAATGAGCAATGAATGAGAATTTAGCAAAAGTAAATTATATTTATAAAATCTTCTTGCCAATCTTTTGATTTTGTGTTAAAAAAGAAGAAGAATTTTTGCAGGTTGGGGGATAAGGATGGAAAATAAAATTGAAGAGGTAAAAGTTCACAAGACGGCTGTAGAAAAATCTTCTCCTTTATTCATAATTCGAGAAAAAGAACTGGAAATCAATACCCGAATTTTAAAAGCTAAAAAAGAGGCTGAAGTTTTGATTCAGAAAGCGAGGGAGGAAGCAAACAAAATTCGGGAGAAAGGCGTTTCGGAAGGCCAGAAAGAAGCCCGAAAAATTGGGGAAAAGGAATTAGCTCGGGCTCGGGCTGAAGCTGATAGTATTCAGACTGAAGCGCTAAAACAAGCAGAAGCTATTCGAAGACAGAAAGAGGGACAGCAGGAAGCAGTCAGGTTTTTACTTAAAGTAACACTTCCTTTTTGAGAAGGAGGGAGAAAAAAAAATGATACTTCAAATGTCGAAGGTTGAGGTAATCGGACCGCGCCGCCTTTTTTATGATGTCCTTTCTTCCCTTCACAATTTAGGAGTGCTTCACATTGAAGATATTTCCAAAAAAGTTGAACCGGGAGAAATGATGTTGCGGCGGATGGAAATTGATGAGGAAGTTGAGTCTCGACGGCGTGAGCTCCAAGCACTTTTAAACCGAGTTGAATCACTGTTGGCAGCTCTAAAACCTGAAGAAAAAGAAAAGATTTCTGAGGCAGAAGTTAGCCGCCATTATCAGTCATTTTGGAATGCTTCCTGTGAAGATTTACAAAGGGAAGTGGAAAAGGTTTTAGAAGGAGTAGAAAAGACCACTCGAGAGCTGGCCGAAAAAAAGACTCAGTTAGAGGAAGAAAGAGCTAACCTGGCTAAATATGTGGTGGTTTTAAAAAAGATTAAGCCTTTAGCTAGCCAGCTAGTTGCCTTGGAAGGGTTTGAAACAGTGGCTCTCTTAGTTGAGCGAAAGTACAAAGGAGTTCTTGATTTGGTTCGAGAAGAAATGAATAAACTCACAAAGGGCCAGTTTGAGCTCGTTTCGGCTGATGTTGACGAAGAGACCACCGCTGCCTTATTGGTTTTTAACAAGACTTATTCTGAGCCAGTTAACTCGTTTCTTTGGGCAGAAAAAGTAAATAAGGTAAAGTTGCCTGATGAATACGCTGACAAGCCATTTGATGAAGCTTATGAGACGATGATTTCCCGCTTAAAGAGCATCCCAGCAGAGATTGATAAGGTAAAAGAGGATTTAAGAGAGACGTCAGCTGCCTGGTATACTCGGTTATTAGCAATTCGTAATGTCTTAACTGATCGCTGTGGAGAACTTGAAGTTGCTTATTATGCTGGTCAAACTGATTACACTTTTGTGATTGAAGGTTGGGTCCCGCGGCGGGAATTGAACAAAATGAAAGAAGCCCTAAATGAGGAATTTGAAGGAAAGGTTTTAGTTTCCGAAATTGAAGTTACTGAAGAAGAACGCGAAAAAGCTCCAGTGATCTTGGATAACCCTTTCTGGGCTAAACCCTACGAATTGGTGATGGGCATCTTTGGCTATCCTCGCTATGGGACGCTTGATCCAACTATTTTCTTAGCTATTTTTTATCCAATCTTCTTTGGTCTGGTTTTGGGCGACATTGGCTACGGCTTCTCGCTTTTAGTTATAGGCTTGCTGGTGCGTTATTTTTTTGGGAAAGTGCCAATAGTTAAGATGCTGTCTATGATGGTTATAATGGCGGCAGTAATGGTAATGTTCTTTGGGTTTATATATGGTGAGGTTTTTGGCAACATTGCTCATGTTTATGAGGTGATAAGGCCTTTCAGATTAGCTAAAGAACCGACACCAGAAGGAGAGAGAATAGTTGCCCGTATTTTACCTCCGCATCACGAAATCAAATTAACTGATGAAGAGGATAAACTTTTAAAGAAACTTCGTCCAGTTTTTGAATCTAAAAAAGGCACTCTTAAAGTTGAAGAAATAGCTGAAAGGATCAATGCTTCTCCCCGGAAAGTTGAAAAGGTTTTAGAGTATTTAAAGGAAGAAAAAAACAAAAAGCTTTCAGAAGAAGTTTTGACTCTCTTACGAACGAAGAAGGAAGCTCTTCCAGCCGAGGAGATAGCTAAAGAGGTTAAGATTAATTTAGAAGAGACTGAAAAGATTTTGGAAACATTGAAGGAAGAGCATAAAGTGGCAATGGTAGATGGGAAATGGCAAGAAGTTAAAGTTTTGTTTGAGCTTCCTTTTGATCGAGGCAACATTGCCGAGTACCTTTTACCCTATATGTTTCTGGCAGTCGGCCTTGGTTTTGGTCATATATTGCTTGGTTTTGTTTTAGGGATGATAAACGCTTTACGAGAACACGCTAAGCGTCACGCAATTGAAAACTTGGGAATGGTAGTTTTGCTTGTTAGTATTGCTTTCCTTGTTTTGGCTGTCCAGAAGGCAATACCTGAATTTTTTGGGTCGATGACAGTTTTTCTTATTTTGGTTGCTTTTGTCTTGATCGTCTACGGTGGTGGAGTCACTGCTTTATTCCATATTCCCAGCGTGATAAGTAACATTGCATCTTACCTTCGTTTAATGGCATTGGGATTGGCTGGCGTAATCTTAGCAGTGATTGGCAATCAGCTTGGTAGCATGTTTGATGTCGCAGCTCTTGGTATTCTGGTTGCTCTTTTAGTTCACCTTTTGAACATTGTGGTTCATTCTTTCAGTGCCACTATTCATTCAATGCGACTTAACATCGTTGAGTTTTTTGGCAAGTTTGTCGCTTACGGGGGTAAACCATATAAACCATTTAAGAAAACAGGGAGGTGAAAAATGGGGGTTACAGAGGCTAGAGCTTTTGCGGCTGCATTGGCAGTAGCTATTCCGGCTATTTCAACGGCTTACGCTCAGGCGAGAATTGGAGCAGCTGGAGCCGGGGCTATTGCTGAAAAACCAGAGGTAGCGGGCCAGATAATTGTTCTCGAAGCTTTGCCCGAACTCATTGTTTTGTTTGGGTTTGTTGTCGCTGCTATGATCATTACAACACTTAAATAAGAGGAAAAGATAGATGGGAATTGAAGAAATTCTTCGTTCTCTTGAAGAAGAAGGTGAGTTGGCTTGCCGGGAAATTTTGGATCGGGCCAGCGAACAAGCTAAGTTGATTAAGGAAGAGGCAGAAGAAGAAGCCAAAAGACTTAAGCAAGCCGAGATTGAAAAGGCGAGGATTGTTTTTGAAAGCGAAGCGGCCAAAATAATAAATGCTGCTCGTTTGGCTGCTAAAAAAGAGATAATAAGAGCCAAAGAAGAAGCGGTTAGAAAGGTTGTCGAGAAAGCGCTAGAAGAAATTAGCAAGGTCCGAGAAAGCAAGGAATATCCGCAGATTTTTCGCCAATTGCTTGAAGAAGCTCTTGAGGGTGTAAATGGGAAAGTGGTTGTGAGAGTGAATCCCGCTGATGTTCAAATGGCTGAGAAACTTTTATCTGAAATGCAAGTTGACGGTGAGGTTAAAGGTTATCCAGCGATCGACGGCGGCGTTATTGTTGATAGCGCTGAGGGGAGCATAACCATTACCAATACTTTTCAATCAAGGCTAAAAAAAGCAGCTCAAGTCTACAAATCGGAGGTGATGCGGATAATCTTTCCCGAGGCCTAAATGACAGTTGATATTGGTTACGCTAATGCTCGGGCTCGGGCCCGGAGGAGTTATTTTTTCACACCTGCTTTTTATCAGGAATTACTTCAGGCTTACGACGAAGAAGAAATAATTGCCAAACTTCTAAAGACTCATTATCGCTCCTCAATTGAGCAAGGGCTAATTCGGGCTAGTGGCATTAAAGGCGCGGAAGAAGGTTTGAAGATTGAGTTTGTACGGGAGGTTCGAGAAATTCGTTCTTGGATACCTCCGGCCTTACAGAAGATTTTTGATTTAGTAATTGAGCGCTGGGACATTTTCAATTTGAAAGCCATATTAAGAGGAAAACATTTCGGGGCCGCTGAAGAAGAAATAATTGAGAGCTTTTTTCCAGCTGGCCATCTTTCACAAAGAGTTTTAGAATTTTTAGCGCGTCAAGCTTCAATTAGAGAGGTCATTGATGCTTTAGCCACGTGGGGGAGTCATTTAGCCCGGCCATTGACGGAAAACTTTAAAGAGTATGCAGAAAACCGCAACTTGGCCTTGCTGGAGCTATCTCTTGATAGGTACTACTATCAGTATGTATTTACGAGGTTGAGGAGAAAACGTGATTTAAATCAACAACTGACAGTGGAAATGATTAGAAGAGAAATCGATATAGTCAACTTGATGACCATTTTAAAAACTAGGAGGGAGAAACTCGATTCGGAGAAAGTCAAGGAATTTTTCATTCCTGGCGGAAAGTTCATTTCTGAAGATCATTTTGCTAAACTGACTGAAGTGCGAGAAGTGGAAGATATTAATCCGCTTTTGGAAAAAACTCCTTATCGGATTCCATTTGAAGTTGGTATAAAGGAGTTTCTAAAGACCGACTTGGTTTCGATGATTGAGAGAAAAATGGAGGAGTATATGCTGAAAAAACTGATAGGCCTCTTTAAAGCTGATCCCTTAAGCATGGCAATAATCATTGCTTACCTCTGGTCCAAGTACAACGAGATAGTTAACTTAAGAATAATTTTGCGCGGTAAAGCAGTTGGAATGAATGAAGAAGCTATCCGGGAGGCGTTGGTAGTTGTATAAAGTAATGGTGATAACTGATCCGGAGAGCGCTGATGGTTTTCGGCTTTCGGGTGTCGAAGTAATAGAAGTAGAGGACGGTGAAAAAGCTCGCGCTAAACTAGCGGAGCTGTTAGACGATGATATGGTTGGTGTGATTGCCTTTTCTTCAGAGTTCACTCCTTTTATTGACGAGAGAACCCAGCAAAAGATTGATCGCATTTACCGCCCTATTGTTGTTCCAATCCCTTCTAAGAAAAGAGTCAATGTTATTGGGCGGGCTGATTATTTACGGGGTTTAATTAGAAGGGCTATTGGGTTTGAGATAAAATTAGGGGAAGGTGAGTGAGTTGATTGAAGGATTTATTTCTCGAATAACTGGACCAGTAGTTGAAGCAAAGGGTATGCGAGGATCCAGAATGTACGACTTGGTGCGAGTGGGCGATGAAGGCTTGATGGGAGAAATCATTCGGCTGGAGGAGGACGTAGCGATAATTCAGGTTTATGAAGATACGGCTGGCTTAAGAGTAGGGGAACCGGTTGTCAGCACTGGGAGTCCATTGCAGGTTGAGCTAGGCCCTGGTTTATTGACTTCAATCTTTGATGGTGTTCAGCGGCCTCTGCCTCTGGTTTGGAAAGAAGTTGGTCCTTTTATTAAGCGAGGAGTGGTTGCTCACCCGCTGTCTCGCGAACGGAAATGGCATTTTAAGCCTGCGGTTAAGAAAGGCAGTATGGTTTCTAGCGGGGATGTTATTGGCGAAGTTAAGGAGACAAAAAGTATAGTTCATAAGATAATGGTGCCGCCGGGCATAGAGGGGCGGGTGGAAGCGATTGAAGAAGGAGAGTTTACAGTTGAGGAAACAGTAGCTTATCTTGCGGATGGAACTGAGTTAAAAATGTACCAGTCCTGGCCAGTTCGCCTTGGGCGTCCGTACGAAACTAAGCTCGATCCAGAAGTTCCTCTAATCACCGGTCAAAGGGTGTTTGACACCTTCTTTCCCATCCCTAAGGGAGGATCAGCAATTATTCCCGGGGGATTTGGCACGGGAAAAACTGTTACTGAACAAACGCTGGCTAAGTGGTCAGATGCGGATGTCATAATTTATGTTGGTTGTGGGGAGAGGGGCAATGAGATGACGGAGGTTTTGACCGAGTTTCCTGAACTTACTGACCCTAAAACTGGCAATCCTTTAATGGAGCGAACAATTCTCATTGCCAATACTTCCAATATGCCAGTGGCTGCCCGCGAGGCTTCTATTTATACTGGCATAACTTTGGCTGAGTACTATCGAGATATGGGATATGATGTAGCGATGATGGCTGACTCTACTTCCCGCTGGGGCGAAGCTTTAAGAGAAGTATCTGGTCGGCTGGAAGAAATGCCTGGAGAAGAAGGCTATCCTGCCTATCTGGCTACACGACTGGCTGGGTTTTATGAGAGAGCCGGGCGGGTAGTTTGTCTGGGACGTGACAACCGAATAGGCTCAGTTACCGTTATAGGGGCAGTTTCTCCTCCTGGTGGCGATTTCTCTGAACCAATGACTCAGAACTCCCTTCGAATAGCGGGAGCGTTTTGGGCATTGGATACAAGCCTGGCCCACCGCCGACACTTCCCAGCTATCAGCTGGATTAAAAGTTACTCACTTTATTTGCGAGCAATTAGTGATTGGTTTAATGATCAGGTTGCCTCTGACTTTTCTGAATTAAGAAAAGAAGCAATGGCTTTACTTCAGAAAGAAGCTGAACTTCAAGAAATTGTCCAGCTTGTTGGACCTGATGCTTTGCCTGAATCTGAACGAATGGTTTTAGAAGTTGCGCGGATGTTAAGAGAAGACTACCTTCAACAATTTGCTTTTCACGAAATTGATTCTCATTGCCCGCTTCCTAAGCAATATTTTATGTTGAAGGCAATTTTGACTTTTTACAAAGTGGGGATGGAATGTCTCCACCGTGGAGTCACCTTAACTCAAATTTTAAACCTTCCCTTTAAAGAAGAGATCGCTCGGATGAAAGAGATACCAGCTGAAGAGGCAGAAAAAAAGATAAGCGATTTAATTAACCGGGTAAAGGAGCGCTTTGCCGCACTGGAGGTGATCTAATTGAAACTGGAAAAGAAACCTTTGGTTCTTCGCGATTACCGCACTGTTAACTATGTTTCGGGTCCGCTTATTTTTGTGAAGAACATTCACCATGTGAGCTATGGGGAGATGGTGGAAATAATTCTTCCGAGCGGCGAGGAAAGGTCAGGTCAGGTGCTTGAAAGTTCGGAAGATTACGCTGTAATTCAGGTTTTTGAAGGAACAGAAGGTGTTGATGTTTTCCGAACCAGAATAAGATTTAAAAATGAAGTTGCGACTATTGGAGTAGCTCCCGATGTATTGGGAAGAATTTTTAACGGTCGAGGAGAACCTATTGACGGTGGCCCACCTATTTTAGAAGAAGATAAACTTCAGGTAACCGGCAATCCTATCAATCCTTTCGCTCGAGCCCAACCTCAGGATTTTATTCAGACGGGAATATCGGCCATTGATGGATTAAATACTCTTGTTCGCGGACAGAAACTCCCGATTTTTTCGGGTTCCGGCTTGCCGGCAAATGAAATAGCTGCTCAGGTTATTCGTCAGGCAAAAGTGCGAAGCGGTGAAGAGTTTGCTATCGTTTTTGGTGCTATGGGAATAACTTATCGGGAAGCAGCCTTTTTCCGTCAGGAGTTCGAAAGAACCGGTGCATTAGAGCGAGTGGTTTTCTTTTTGAACTTGGCTAACGACCCGACGATTGAGCGCTTACTAACGCCTCGCTGTGCTTTGACGGTTGCTGAGTACCTGGCTTTTGAACTTGACATGCATGTACTGGTAATTTTAACCGATATGACTAATTACTGTGAGGCTTTGCGAGAAATCTCAACTGCTCGAGAAGAAGTTCCTGGCCGCCGAGGTTATCCAGGTTACATGTATACTGACTTAGCTACTATATATGAGCGAGCTGGAAGGATTAAAGGTAAGAGGGGTTCAATTACTCAGTTAGTGATTTTAACGATGCCTGATGATGATATAACCCATCCCATTCCTGACCTAACAGGTTATATTACTGAAGGCCAGATAGTTCTTTCTCGCCATCTTCATCGACGGGGGATTTATCCGCCAATCGATGTTTTGCCTTCGCTTTCTCGTTTGATGAACCTTGGTATCGGTCCTGAGAAGACTCGCGAGGACCACCGCAACGTTGCTGATCAGCTTTACGCCTTTTACGCTGAAGGGCGGGACATCCGTCGGTTGGTTTCGATTATAGGCGAAGAAGCTCTTTCTGAAATGGATCGCCGTTACTTAAAGTTTGCTGATGAGTTTGAAGAGAAATTTATTGGTCAGGGAAATGTTGATAGAAGCATTGAAGAAACCCTTGATCTCGGATGGGAACTTCTCTCAATGTTCCCCGAGGGCTCTTTAAAGAGAATAAAGCAAGATTTTATCAAGAAATACTATCCAAAATCGGAGGGTTAGACTTTGGAAGAGATCCATACTACCCGGATGGAACTGCTTCAGCGGAAGCAGCAAATGAAGTTAGCTGAACAAGGCCGGGATTTGCTTAAAAGAAAGCGGGATGCTCTTTTGATTGAGTTTATGAGCATCGTTGACGTTGCTCTTCAGGCCAGTGAACGGTTGCAAAAAGCAGCTGCAGAAGCGGCGTATACTTTGGCGGTAGCTAAAGCAGTTGATGGGACGGCGACAGTTAAAGCTGCTTCGCTAGCTACTAAAGGTGAAGTTTTGGTGGAAATGAAAGGAAGTTACATAATGGGTGTTCCTGTTCCTGAAATAGAAAAGAAATCTGTTTCTCGTTCGATGTTGGAGAGGGGTTATAGCATCGTTGGCGTGTCCAGTCGGGTTGACGAGGCAGCTGAGCGGTTTGAAAAAGAAGTCGATGCCATTTTGGAAGTAGCTTCAGTGGAAACTAAACTAAAAAGGTTGGGAGAAGAAATTCAGAAAACTCGTCGGCGGGTAAACGCACTTGACTACATAGTTATTCCTAACTTGATAAATCAGGTGAAGTATATTCAAATGGTTTTGGATGAGAGGGCACGGGAAGATCTTTTTCGTCTTAAAAAAGTAAAAAAGGCTTTAGAAAGGAAGAAAAAAGGAAGAGCAGAGAAAACGCCTATTCTTCTTTCTTATTAACCTGTGGTTTTTTAGTCAGGATTGAGCGAATTTTTTCAATCCCTGTTTTTCCCTTTATTCGATCTTTAAAAATATCCCGAGTTATAGAAATAATTTTGCTAATTTCCTCAGGTTTTAATGAACTAAAGGCAATATTATCCCATTCATGGAATCCAATCATTGTCCAGCACTCACCCAGAGCCCATTCCAGATTTTGGAGATCTTCTTGAGTGAACTGCAAGAAAGAACGACTCAGACTCCGACGGATTTTTTCCATTGCTCTTTCGACAGCTTTTTCTTTTCTCAGCTTGAAGGCTTGGATGCCTACATCTTCATCGGTAATATCGGGCTTTCTTTCCATATACCCCCCTTTCTTTAGGGTTAGTTTATCCAATTGCATCTCTTCTCGCAAGAAGAGTGATTAAGATTTTTGGAAAGCCTTAAAGATGACTTAGCACATTTTAATGCTTTTTGAAAATGAGTTTTATAGCATTTTGTTACAATAAAATGGTGAAGGAAAATAAGCCAATAAGCTCAACCAGCTTAGCGAAGCTTAGCTCTTCAAGAGTAGCAATCTTTAGCGCGGCTTTTCTGGCAGCTCTAAAGTTTTTGGTAGGTTTTATTCTTTCTTCGCTGGTGGTAATTGCTTCAGCCTTTGATAGCCTGGTTGATGTTTTGGCCTCAACTTTAAATTATTTTTCCATTAAAAAAGCAGTTGAACCGCCCGATGTCACGCATCCTTATGGCCACGGGAAGGTAGAAAGCCTGGCGGCTTTAACTCAGGGGTTCTTTCTCTTGTTTTCTCTGCTTTACCTTGCTTACTCTAGTTTGATCAGCATTATCAAGAAAGAGGCCGAAATAAAAGAACCGCTTTTTGGAGCTTTGGCAATACTTTTTTCCTTGGCCGTGACTTTTTTCCTGGCTCGTTTTCTCGAACAACGAGCAAGCGAAACGGGTTCAGTAGCTTTGAAGGCAGACGCCTGGCATTACTTAACTGATTTATATACTAATTTAGCTGCCATTCTGGCCTTGGTACTGGTTTTCTTTACTGGCTATCAACTTCTGGACCCGATTTTTGCTCTACTTGCCTCTTTGTATTTGCTGGCCTATCCTCTGAAGTTGATGAGGGAAGCAATAGGTGGTTTAGTTGATAAAAGTTTGTCTTCTTCTCTGCTTGAAGAGTTAAATCAGCTAATTTTTTCTCATGCTCCTTACGTGGTTGATTATCATAACTTGCGAAGCCGAGCGACTGGGTCTAAAAAAATTGTGGATTTTCATTTAGTTATTTGTCGGCAGCTTGATTTTCAAACTGCGCACCGTCTGGTTGAACACATAGAGCGGGAAGTGGAAGGAAAACTTGGCTCAGCTGATGTTTTGGTTCATTATGACCCGTGTCCTGGTGAATGTGAGCTAAGCTGGGAAACTTGTGAAATAAAAAAGAGAAAAGAAGATGGTAGCTTAAAACTCTGGCAAGGAGCTTTAAAAACCCGCCTTCATTCAGAATAGACAGTTC
>CALKMS010000065.1 GCA_938091145.1 uncultured bacterium | reverse complement strand
ACCCTTTCAAGCTTCTCTGCTTTAACATTTAATGATATGAGAACGCGACCTCGAGCTTCAATCACCCCTAAAAGCAAGAGCTTTATTTCATCAATTGCCTTTTTCTTTTCCGGTTGAGAATAGGAAATTTTATTAGCAATTAGTTTGGTGGTAGACTCAAGTAAGGTCCCGATTATCCTTAAGCGATTCTTCCGCAATGTTTCTCCTGTTTCAGTTAAATCGACAACAGCGTCAACAATGTCAGGCACTTTAGCCTCAGTTGCACCATAAGAGTAATAAACTCTTACTTCCAATCCTAACTTATCAAAAAACTCCTTAGTAATATTGGGAAACTCAGTTGCAATGCGAGCGCCAGGTGGAAGGTCTTCCGGTTTCTGGTAATTAGTCTCCTCAAAAACCGCCAAAACCAAACGGACCGGCTCAGAAGTTACTTTGCTGTAGGGTAAGTCCTCCAAAATTTCAACCTGGGCGCCCGTTTCTTTTATGCAATCATAACCGGTTATGCCCAAGTCAAAATAACCTTCTTCAACCAACCTTGGGATCTCCTGGGGACGAAGAAGTCTTACTTCAGCTATCCTTGGGTCATCCACCCAAAGCTTATACGAACGCGCCACCTTCTTAACCTCAAGGTCAGCTTGCTGAAAGAGTTTTAGTGTCTGCTCTTCTAAGCTTCCTTTTGGCAAAACAACTTTAAGCATAGTTATCGGCCTCCAGATTTTATAACCATTCTAAACTTTGACAATAAGAGCGTCAAACGCAGAGTGAAAAATTGTTAGTTTGAAGCAGCCATAAAGCGAGCTTGGCGCTTTATCTCTTCAATTTTTTCTGGTGGCAAAAGTTTTTCAAAGCTCCTCAATCCCGCCAAAGAAAAGCCATGTTTTTCTGCGAGGGCTTTGATTTCCTCTACTTGTTCGACTGTGATTTCTTTGCCGATAGTAAAAGGTTCGTATCTTTCTTCCAGAGCCAAAATCATTGTTTCTGCCATACAAGCAAGGACTATTCCCTTTGGTAAGCCAAGATTAAAATCCATTTCCAAATTCCCTGGAACCGCAACTACTCCTCCATCAATCACCAAAACATCTTTTCTTTCTTTGCTCACCCTCTCTGATACATCGCGAGGGCGAGCCACGTCACAAACAACTGCTCCACTTTTAAGCCAAGACGGTTCAATTAAAGCTTCTGAAGCACTACTCACAGCTATTACCACATCACCTTCCTTAACCGACTCAAGGTCACGAGTGATAAATATGTTTCTTCCACCCCTTTTTTCGATTTCCTCCTTAACCTTTAATAAATACTCTTCGCGCCTTCCAATTAAAATGGTGCGGTGAAAACTCGGAGCCAGCATTAGAGAACACGCACGTCCAATAGAACCTGTTGCCCCGAGCACCACCAGAGTCGAGCGTGAAAGCTTTATTTCCATCAAACGAGCCGCTTCCAAAGTGCCTTCAACCGCTGTTGCCACCGTATAGCTGTTACCAGTTGTCACCGGAACATCAACCATTGAAAGAAGCTTCCTTCCTCCCTCGCCCGGCAAAGCAGTGAAAGCTCCTAAACCAACAATCCTAGCTCCTTCTTTTTGGGCAATTCGACAAGCTCGGGCAATCTTTTTCAAAACTTTTTCCTCGGGAAGTGCAGAAAAATGAAATGGAAGTAAAGGCACAGCGACAAAATAGCCCCGCGCCTCAGCTCCAGTAACGGAAACTATGCCTTTAGCTTCAGTCAAGACAAACGGCGGGCGCCGCCGAAGAGCTGAAGCCACAACTCGAGGTGAAAGCTTCTGAGCTAGCCGATACTTCCTGCTCACATCATTAACATTTAAAGGATGAACTAAAAAACCGAATACTCCCATTTAATTCAGCTTATCAATTGTAGGTTCAAACTTTAGCTTCTCTATTAGCTCTAAATAGTCTTTCTCACTAACTTCTTCAGCCTTCTTCCCTAAAATTGCTAAAAACAAGGCTTCCATCACATTGGTGCCAAAAGACCTTCCTTCAAATCGGGGCGTGGTAGTTATCAAATACTCAACTCCTCGGGATTTTAAATCTTTAATGTCATTAGGCGTTACCGTATTAGTAATTATCCACTTGCCCTTAAGATCGGAAGGGATATACTTCCTAATAAATAAGAAATCACCAGCAATAATTTCAGCTTCTTGGTAATATTTCACGTAACGAGGATCTGGTTCCTTTTCTTGTTTTTCCCCCGTCGGGTAAAGCACTTGAAAAGGCATCTTGGTAACAATAGGTAAAAGAAGAGCAGTTAAAACCTGGAATGTTTGAAATGAGCGAATAGGAAAGGGTAAATTGAGACCAAAAATTAAATCACCGTAGGTAATTTTACAACCAGCTCGGTGAAGGCTTTCAGCCATCCCAAAACGGTCAACAGCGCTCACCATCAAAACCTTCTTCCCTCGCAGGTGAAAACCTTTTTCAATTAAATGCTCTATCGCTTTTCTTTCTAAAGTGTTCTTTAGGCCGCTCCCATCAACAACCGGCGTTTCTTTCACAGCTTCCAAAAGCTTAAGAGAATCCCGAACGATATAGCGGCGGTTGGGGCCGTAAAGGTAAATGTCAATGCCTCCTAATCCAATTGCTGCCACCTTTCCATCATAGTGTTTGAGTAAATTTATTGCCTTTTTGAAATCGCCATCAGTTCCGATTCTAGAAATTTCAAACTTCTCCCCCAGCAACTCAACTTCTACCTTGTGGTCTCTTTTTGAAGAGCCTAAGCTTACGCTGACGACCTTTTTCACGCCACACCTCCCACTTTCTAGGCTTAACTGCTTTCTCAAGTAAGACTTCAAGAGTATTTAAATCAACAATCACACTTTTCTCAATTGGCGATTTGCCAATCCGACAACCAATTACCCGCCGTCCTAAAATTTGTTCAAACTGGGCAACCCTTTTATCAGAACCGAGAAAAATAACAACATCAAAGTTAACTAAAAAGGAAAGCACATCCAACAACTCATTGAAAACTTCAGCAGATGTTTTGCTTCTTTCCAAAAACTTTCTTTCTTCTTGGCTTAAAAGATAAACGAACTCAATGCCTTTTCTCAAAGCTAACTCTTCGACTTCTTTTTTATTAGCAATGGGAAAACCAACTAAAGCCACTCTTTTGCCTGAGCGAACCTCACCTAATCCCTCTAATCGAGAGATAAAAGACCGCTCAACCCCCAAACTATTCGCCACATCAGCTTGGGTTGAACCGCTCGCTCGCAATTGAAGAATTTTACCAATTAAATAATTGATTTTCTCTTTACTTATTACTTTGTTACCAACCCTAATAATCTCCATTTGTGCACACTCTTGTAGACAAGATTAAACCACTTCTGAAAACAAAAAACAATTGCATTTTAATCGCTTGAATTTACCAAAATCTTTTCATATAATTAGCTAATACTCTTGGGTGGGGTAGCGTTGGTTCCTCAAAATAGCGAAATAGATGAATTCATCGATAAATACGTTGTCTCTTTTATTGCTTGGGACCTTTTGGTGTTTTTCGCCCGCAATCCTGGTGCTTTTGACACTCCTGAAGGAATTGCCCGCCGCCTAGGGCGAAAAGCTGACGAAGTTCAAAAAGGATTAAAACATCTTTCAGCAAACTCATTACTAACAACCAAAAAAACTGACCGCGGTGAAGTTTATTTTTTATCAACCAACCCTGAGATCCGGAAGGTTTTAGATGAATTCTTAATGAGAATGGATAACCGCTCCTTCCGCTTGAACCTTCTTTCTCGCTTGCTCAAAAAAAGAGTCCTCGAAGCAGAAAACTCAAACGCCATTTAGCTTCAAATGTTTCTTGCCCAAATAAACTTTAAGCCCCACAAGGTCAAATCAGGCTCTACATACTTTATCGTCTTGCAGAGTGGCTTCATCAAAGAAACTAATCCACCCGTACCAATAACCTTGCTCTCAAACCCATTTTCGTGCTGAATTTTCATCACCATAGTATCAACTAAACCGGCAAAACCATACAAAATCCCCGACTGCAAACTATGTTGAGTGTTCCGGCCAACCACCCTAGGAGGGACAGAGAGTTCAACTCGGGAAAGGCGAGCAGCTCGGCTGAAAAGAGCCTCTGCCGCTACTTCTACTCCCGGAGCAATCGCTCCACCTAAATATTCTCCAGCCGGCGACAAGACATCAAAAGTGGTAGCCGTTCCAAAATCGACTACTATAGCGGGAGCTCCAAAAAGTTCTTTTGCCCCCACTGCATTAGCTATCCGATCAGCTCCAACCTCAAGAGGATTTTCATAAAGAATAGAAAGCCCAGTCTTGATCCCCGGCTTAACTATTAAAGGCTCAAATGATAAGTGATTTTGCGCCAACTCAACCAGGGCTTGAGTGCAATGAGGGACCACTGAAGAAACCACCAAGCCATTAATAAAAGATAGGCTCAAATCAGCTAGAGAAAGTAGCCCCTGAATGGTCACTGCCAGCTCATCGCCGGTTTCATCTTTATTAGTTGAATAGCGCCAGGTATGAACAAGGTTATCGCTGTCAAAAACCCCTAACGTAGTTTGAGTATTGCCAACATCAATCGCTAAAAGCATAATTTATTATTTCATCTTTTGACAGCAAAAAGCAACGTTCAAAAAACTCAAACAAAAAAGAGATTTAAGTCTAAATGCTTAACGGACTATATCACTTTTGCCGTTTTCAACTTAATAGCGATTGCAACCGCCATAGCTGCCTTAACTACATCCCAAAGAATGAAAGGGAAAACACCAATAATTAATGCTCTCTTAAACCCTAAAGCCATCACTATGCTCAATTGGAGCGCTCCAAAAAAATAAATTATCGAAAGTGCTAAAATGCAAGCCAAAAAAAGCCTAACAAAATTAGTTCCCTTTCCTAACCACCCAACAAAAAAAGAAGCTAAAACAAATCCGATTAAATAACCACCGCTTTTACCTAAAATTATTCCCAATCCTCCAGAAAACCCAGCAAACACGGGCAAACCAACTGCTCCCATTGAGAGGTAAACTATTTGAGAAAGAGCTCCATCAACTGGACCTAAAACCAGGCCAGACAACAAAACAAAAAGAACTTGCAAAGTGAAGGGAATTGAAGAAAAAGGAAGCGGAAAAGAAACTATGGCTCCAACAGCCGTCAAAGCAGCAAAAACTGAAATATAAGCTATTCTTCTGGCTGTCACAATTGTAAACCCCCTTAGTTTAATGGTTAACAATTGGAATTAATTTAATTTAAGGCGTGAATTTTGTCAATTCGCTTTGCCGTTTCATTGCCTCGCAGCTATTTGTCCTAATTTTAGTTAAGCTAAATAAAATTGCGATAACAATAATAAAATCCTTCCTGCTACCCTTTTAAAAATGTAGCAGCAACCTTCAGGTCGTTGGTTTCTCTATTGCCAGGTGTCATTTGCGAGCCCAGCCTTCGGCGGGCAAGCCACGCTCGCCTTACGGCTCGCTCGCAATGACGTTTCTCCATTGTCATTGCGAGAGTGCGTTAGCACCCGAAGCAATCTCAGAGATTGCCACGCCTTCGCTTCGCTCAGGCTCGCAATGACGATAAATGTCGCCTCAGTGACAAAAGGCATCTTCGCTCGCAATGACGAAAAGAGGAAATAACAAAAAAGCGTCATTGCGCCTGGCGGAAGGGTGCGTTAGCACCCGAAGCAATCTCAGTCAGAGATTGCCTTTTCTCTCAGACAACGGGATTGCAATGGCAAAAGGAAAAAGTGCGCCAGGCTGGCGATGAAAAGATAAAAGACAGAAAAGCAATCATCACCTCTCGTCACTTCGATTATAAAGAAAAATAAGGAGGCTTAAAAACCTTCTGGCTCGATTTCCCCGCTAACCAGCTTTAAAATCTTACCTTTTCTCTTAACTATTAGCCGTCCGAAGCTGTCTATTCCAACAATCTGAACCCTGTTCAGTTCTTGATAAGATCTTAAAGCTACCTCTTTACCTTTGAACATAAGTTTTTGTTCAACTTCTTTCAAGAGCAAATCCACTCTTCCTTTTTTGTAAGAAAGGTAAAAACTTTCAAACAACGATAAGAAGTTCACCAAAATCTCAGCCCTTTTAAATTTTTTGCCTGTGGCTTCCCTGAGAGAGGTAGCCGGGTAAATTGTTTCTGATGGTGGTTTATTGTTAATATTCAAACCAATACCCAAAAGGACAAAATGGATCCTCTCTAACTCACTTTGGACTTCAGTTAAGATACCGCCAAACTTCTGTTTTCCAACCATTAAGTCGTTTGGCCACTTTATTCCCGTTGCCATTTTAGCCTCTTTTTCCACTGCTTTGACCACTGCCAGGGCTGCTATAAGTGGAAGGAACCCCAACCTTTCAAAGCTAATCCCCTCTGGTCGAAGAAGGAGAGTAAACCACAATCCTCCCTCAGGCGAAAACCATTTTCGACCGAACCTACCACGACCTTTAGTTTGCACCTCCGCTACTGCAACGGCTCCTTCAGGATGTCCCTCCTCTCCAAGTTTTCGACAGAAATCCTGCGTTGAAGAAATTTCGGGAAAGTAAAAAACCTCACTACCCAGAATCTTAGCGTTAAGTAAAGACTTGATCTCAAAATCAAAAAGCACATCCGGCGCTTTCTTAAGCAAGTAACCTCGATTAGGAACAGCTTCGATTTTGTAACCCAGTTTCTTCAAATGGGAAATGTGCTTATGCAAAGCGGCTCGAGAAATACCTAGGTATGCTCCAAGTTCGACACCGGAAACATAATCACTGCTTCTTCTCAAAACCCTCAGGATCCTGTCTTTTATTTTGCCACCACCACCCCAAAACCAATATTACAACGAAAACAACAAAACCAATGTAGCCTGAGCGTTTAACTAACTTTATTATCAAGTTGAGATTTTCTCCAAAGTAAAATCCAAGACAGGAAAGAACAGTTACCCAGATTAAAATAGCCGTTAATGAGTAAAAAGCAAAAGAAAGAAAGGAAAGCTGATGAGCTCCAGCTAGAGCGGGAACAAAAGTACGGACACCAGCCGCAAATCGAGCCAAAAAAACTGCCTTGCTGCCATGCTTTGCAAAAAACCTTTTTGATGCTTCAAGACTTTTTTTAGAAAAAGGCAGAAAGCTGAAAACAAGTTCCCCCTTCCATCGTCCTAACGAGTAACCGACCAAATTACCCAAAAAAGCACCAGAAGAAGCAATTACAATCAACTTAACTAAACTTAAATGGCTTTGCTTGGCTAAAAAAGAAGCCAAAACAAGCATGACATCACCAGGGAAAAAAAGTCCAATCAGAACCACGTTTTCCAAAAACAAAACTAGAAAAACCAAGGAGTAACCATAGCTTTGAAAAAGGTTCGAAAGCAACTCTAGCACTTTAATCGATACCTTTTTGAACTGCCATAACTTCTAAAGAAAAGTCAACAGGCGGAGCAGCCATTGTGATAGCTGAAAGAGAAATGTAGTCAACTCCAAGAGAAGCTATTTTCCGTAAACGCTCAAAAGTTACGCCTCCAGAAACTTCAATTTTTGCCCTTCCATCTATTAATTTTACTGCTTCTTCTATCTCTTCATCTCCAAAGTTGTCAAGCATAACCACATCAGGAAGTTGAGGTAAAAGTTTTCTCAATTGCTCCAAGCTTTCCACTTCCACTTCTATCTCCCAGCCGGGTAAAGTTTTCCTTATCCTGGTAATCGCCTCAACCGGATTTTGAAAAGCTTTTAAGTGGTTGTCTTTCACTAACACCCCATCGAAAAGTCCCGACCGGTGATTAGTTCCTCCGCCAATCTTCACCGCTTCCTTTTCCAATAGCCGAATTCCCGGGTGAGTTTTGCGGGTATCTCTTATTAAAACTCCAAAGGGCTTAACTTCTTGAACACACTTCCGAGTAAAAGTTGCGATGCCAGAAAGATGAGATAAAAAATTGAGGGCAGTTCTTTCTCCCTCAAGAACTGTCTTTAAACTTCCCTCAATTAAAAAAATTCTCTGGCCAACAGTAAACTCATCTCCATTTTCAACTTCATTTTCTACCATTATCCTATCGTCTAAAACCTTAAAAACTGCTTTTACTAGATCCTGACCAGCCAGAACTCCGCGCTGACGAGCGATTATTTCAGCTTGTGCGCGCCAGCCATCATCAGGAAACAATGCAGAGGTAGTCAAGTCTCCTCTTGCACCCAAATCTTCCTCTAAAGCCAGTTTAACAACTTTTTCTATGAAACTCCAGTTCAACCCCATTGTCTCCTAGCTTCCAGATAAAATGCCCAAGAAATTCTGAGTCGTTTTTCTCAGGAAAGTCCTCTCGGAAATGAACCCCTCGAGACTCTTTTCTCTTTAGAGCCGCCTGACTTATCAGCCAAGCCACTGTCCAAAGGTTTGCAAGTTCAAAAAATTCTATCGAAATCTCACTAGGATAAAGAGCCTCCTTTCGGTTTGTTAAAAATTCAATTAACTCTCGAAGAGATGGTCCTTCACGCACTGGACCAGCTTTTTCCATCATCTTTTTGGTAAGCTCAAATCTCAGTTCTGAAAGATCAAAATCTCTTATTTTCTGGGGTGTATTTTCAAAATCTATCCTCACTCTTTCCTCCATATAAGATGATTCTTCGATTTTTAAACTTTCCTTCACCGCGACGCCCGCTCTCCAACCAAAAACCAATCCTTCCAAAAGTGAGTTGCTTGCTAACCGATTAGCACCGTGCATATAAGTAGCTGCAGCTTCACCGCAAACGTAAAGCCCGTCAATTCTCGTCCGCCCCCAATCATCAGTTCTAACCCCACCCAGGCAAAAATGAGCAGCCGGACTTACCGGTATTAAATCATTATTGAGATGAAAACCATATTCCTTAAGTTTATGCCAAATAAAAGGAAATTTACGTTTAAGCTTTTCAGAAGGGAGATGACGACAATCAAGAAACAACTTATTTCCTCGCTTAAGCTCTTCCATCATCTTTCTAACAACTACAAACCGGGGAGCCAGTTCCTTTAAAGGATGCACTCCTTCCATAATCCTTTCACCACCCTGATTTACTAATAAGGCTCCTTCACCTCTTAATGCCTCGGTCAGAAGCATTCGACGATGGCCTTCCCAGTTTAAAGCAGTGGGGTGAAACTGGATAAATTCCATATCAGCAATGCTAGCTCCCGCTCTAAATGCAGCTGCAATGCCATCACCGGTAACTACCGGCGGATTGGTTGTGTAAAGGTAAACCTCGCCAACACCACCAGAAGCAACAACAACAGCGTTCGCTTGGACAACTTCAAGCTCTCCTTCGGGCACTAATACTAAAGCGCCGATTGCCTTGTTTGAAATAGTTAAAATATCAACCAACATTGTTCTTTCTTTTATTTCAAGAAGCCTTAGGGACTCAACGTGTTTTTTCAACCCTTCAATAACCGCCTTGCCGGTCTGATCAGCCTGGTGAAGAATCCGAGAGTAAGAATGACCACCTTCTAGTGAATAATCAAAATCGCCATTTAAACGGTCGAAATCAACTCCAAGTTTTATTACCTCCTTCATTCTTTCTATTCCCTCCTTAGCCACAATTTCCGCCACTTTCTCATCGCTTAAACCATCTCCAACTTTAATAGTATCAGCAGCGTGTCTTTCAAAACTATCATTCGGGCTCAAGGCTACAGCCACCCCACCCTGTGCCTGATAACTAGAACTATCGGTAAACTCTCCTTTAGTTATAAGGAGCGTGCGGTGGGCTTTACCAATTTCCAAAGCCGCCGAAAGACCAGCAATGCCTGAACCAACTATTAGCACCTCGTAGCTGCTTGTCTTTAGTTTACTGGTTGAAAAACTACATAAATAGCGAGAAAACATGCTTTTCCCACAAAATTTGATTTCTTATTTTCTACCAATAAAAGCAATGTGACAAGTTAGAAAAGAAATTCAAAGACCCTCAGCAGCTGTCAAAATCCGGCTGGTAAGTTTTTACTTCCAAAAGGCGGTTTTCTTGATCAACAAAAACCGCCAAAGGTTGATGATTTTTTGCTTCGCTTTCGTTCAGGAAAGTATAAGATAAAACAATAATTATATCGCCAGGGTGAACCAAGCGAGCAGCTGCCCCATTAATGACCACCATTCCACTTTTTGGCTTGCCTTTTATCACATAAGTCTCTAAACGAGCTCCATTGGTAACATCCACCACTTGAACCTTTTCAAACGGAGATATCTTTGCTGCTTTTAAAAGCTCCTCGTCAATAGTGATGCTTCCCTGATAATGAATGTCGGCTGCCGTAACTTTTAAGCGATGAAGTTTGCTTTTTAAAACCTCTACTAACAATTTCCCCCTTCTCCTCTTTCAAATTTTTTAAAGTAGATTTTTCATAAACTTTAAAAATATGTTTCCTTTCTTCCCAATATTATATGGTCAATCAGACGCGCTTTTCCAACTCTAACCGCCAACTGAAACAAAGCTTCTTTTTCTACCTTTGACAGTTCTTCCAGAGTATCAGGGCCTCGAACCTCAATGTACTCCAGGTTCAACAAAGGTGAGCTTAAATGTTCTTTAGCCAAATTCACAAGTTTATTAACGTCTCTTTCACCGCTTTCAAAAGCCTCAATAACCTTTCGCAAAGCTTGAGGGATTAAGCTGGCAGTTTCTCGCTCCTCCGTTGTTAGATAAGAATTACGCGAACTCATAGCCAGACCATCTTTTTCTCTAACCGTCGGACAGCCAACAATCTTGACGGGAAAATTCAAATCCTTAACCATCTTCTTTATAACTAAAAGCTGTTGGTAATCTTTTTCGCCAAAGTAAGCGGTATCAGGCTGAACAATATTAAAAAGCTTGGTCACCACCGTAGCTACCCCTCGAAAGTGCCCTGGCCGAAAGCGACCGCAAAGGGGCTCGCTTAACTTTTCAACCTCAACCCAGCTCAAGTGGGTCTCAGGATACATTTCCTTAACTGAAGGAGCAAAAAAATAATCAACACCGACCTTCCGAGCTTGTTGGCAATCGCCCTTCTCATCCCGGGGATAAATCTCGTAATCTTCATCCCGGCCAAACTGGGTTGGGTTGACAAATGAGCTAATCACTACCACATCATTTTCCTTCCTAGCTAATTCCATTAAAGAAAGGTGTCCCTGATGAAAAAAACCCATAGTTGGCACAAAACCAATGGTTTTGCCCTTTTTTCTTTCATTGGCAAGTAACAAACGAATATCTGAAATTTTTCTAACTATTTTCATTCTTCTCCAGCTCCTCAAGAACTAAATTACTTAAGGGATAGGAATTTTCCATTGTTGGAAACTTTCCTTCCCGCACTTCCTTAATATACTCTGCCACTGCTCTTTTCGCTTCTTTCCCGAATTCGGCGTACTTTTTAACAAACCTGGGAGTAGTCTTAAAGTAGCCTAACAAATCCTGGATGACCAAAACTTGCCCATCACAGTAGGGACCAGCTCCTATCCCAATAGTTGGCACTGAAACCTTTTCCGTTATCATTCTCGCCAGAGGATAGGGGATACACTCTAAAACAATGGAAAAAACCCCCGCCTCATCTAAAGCTTGAGCATCTTTAATTAATTGTCGCGCCTGTTCGATATCTTTACCCTGCACCTTAAAGCCGCCCAGCTGATTTACGGATTGAGGAGTCAGGCCTATATGCCCCATCACTGGAATGCCTCTTCTTACTAAAAAATCAACTGTTTCGGCCATTAACACCCCACCTTCAATTTTTACCCCTTGTGCCCCGCCTTCCTGAAGAAAACGAGCTGCATTTCTCAAGGCTTCAACTTTGTCCGCCTGGTAGGTCAAGAAAGGCATATCAGCCACTACCATTGCTTTCTCTACTCCCCTCGCAACAGCCTTAGTGTGATACAAAACATCTTCCAGCGTTACTGGAATAGTGGTGTTGTAGCCTAAAATAACCATCCCAAGTGAGTCACCAACTAAAATTAGGTCGATACCAGCTTCGTCAAGAATCTTCGCCATTAAATAATCATAAGCGGTGAGCATTGTAATCTTTTCTTTTCTCTGCTTTTTATCCTTTAAAGTCCCTACCGTTGTTTTCATTTCTTCCTCCCTTTCGTCATTTTCAAATCTACGCTAAAAACAAAAAGTCTTCCGCCCGGGAAGACTTGAGTTGTTTTTAACATTTATCTCCCGTCCCGGCTCAAGTCTTTGAGTCCAGGCGGCTAAGAATATTTTAAAGTAAAAAAAGAAAATTACCAACAATAGCAGTTAAGTGTAGCTCACCTTAAGGAGCTATCTGACCACAAGTAAAATCGAAGCCACCCGCTGAAGAAACCCAAAAGCGTTTAGAGGTAAAGCTCGAACCGTTTGAAATGAAAGCATAAAGGGCAGATGTTTTTTTGCCACAGTCATAGAGAATGATAGCGTCAGCTTTTCCATCGCGGTTGACATCGCCGGCAGAAAGTTTGGAGCGAGCCCAGCTAAACTTGCCTACATTGGATTTCCAGAAGCGTTTCTGGGTAAAGGAGGAGCCGGTGGAGAGGAAAGCATAAAGAGTTGAGGTGCCTCCCCCGTTGTCGTATAAGATGATAGCGTCAGCTTTTCCATCGCGGTTGACATCGCCGGCAGAAAGTTTGGAGCGAGTGGGATCAAAAGCTCCGGTTGAAGACTTCCAAAAGAGTTTTTGGTTAAAGCTAGTGCTATTTGAGATGAAAGCATAAAGGGCAGATGTTTTGTTTCCAAGGTCATAGAGGATAATGGTGTCCATTTTGCCATCGCCGTTGACATCTCCTTTGGCTTCAGATGAGGCTTCTTTTTCCAGATGAAAAGTGAAAGTAAAAGCTTTTAAGGAATTTCCCGCCAAGTCTTTTATCCCGGGATACAATAGAACAGTGTAAGAACCACCTTTTCTTAACTCTGACTTGGGAATCAGGCGGTACTCACTTAAAGAAAGTTGGACAACTGTTGAAGGAACAATGGTGTTACCATCAAAAAGTTTAAAGTTGGCAGCGCTAACTCCAGTGACCGGTTCGGAAAATTTAACCTTGATCTCAGGTGAGGTTGAAGTAACCACTCCCTGATTAGGCAAGTAGGAAACAACTCGAGGTGAAGTCAGGTCAAGATAAAATACTACTTCCTCCTGGCTAATGTTTCCTGCCTTATCGACTGCCCGAACAATTAGCCGATGCTCTCCATCAGTAGATATTGGCGTTGAGGTAGTATAAAGGTTGCCATCAAGAAGAAGCTCCAGAGTTTCCAAATTAGGCTCATTTATCGTTATCTGGGGAGTCAGTGTTGTATTATAACGAGCTCCATCCCTAATGCCAGTAATAATTATCTGAGGTGCTTCGGTATCAATCAAAAAAGGTCCGTAGTGGATAGTTGGGGTCCAGTTGCCAGCTTTGTCAACAGCTTTTAAGTTAAACCACCATGTGCCGTCAGAAGGAAAAGTAGTAACAATTGTTTTCTGAGTTGCTTCTAAATTTCTTACTGTTCCTGGCTCTTCAGTGGTATCCTTACTAAAGGAAACGGAGTAACCATCAACGCCACTTAAGGTATCGGTGGCTTCAGACCAGCTTATCTCAACTAAATTATCATTTGAAAAGCTACCAACAGCTGGAGTTGATTCAAAGCTGCTTGGCTCAATAGGAGAAGTTCTGTCAATGGTGAAAGTGACTTCTTTGGTGGTTTCGTTTTGGGCAAGATCTCTAGCATAAGCAGTAAGAGTATAGTTTCCTTCATCAGAAATTGGATCACCTGAGCTCCAGGAAATGGGGTTTCCATCTTTGGTTAAGGTATAGGTGGTTTCGTCAAGGCCGCTTAAAGGGTCAGAGAAAGTAACTTCCGGAGTAATTGTCGTATTGTAGTACCTTCCGTTAGTCACGCCCGCAACCGAAATCACTGGTAAGGTCTTATCAATTCTTACTATTCGGACCTCCGGAGTGCTTGTAAGCCCGGCATTATTAACAGCATAGCACTCAACGCTGGTCGTTCCCTCTTCGCCCACAATTACTAAATTTCCAGTTTGCCATTCTCCACCATTTAACCGATAGCAAACTTGATTAATACCTGAAACCGAATCCGAAGCCTCTATTTGAGCAGTAACAGTAGTGTTTTGCCAGCTAAATGGCAGGGTAAAGTTGGTTTCGGGTGGTGAAGCATCAATTTTTAAATAAGTTACTTGGGTAGTCTCCTTATTATCCAACAAGTCAATTGAGTAATAGCGCAAAGCAATACTCCCCTCGACAGAAAGCCTGAAAGGAGCTGTGTAAGTAGTTAATGAGCTTCCCGTGAACTGATAAAAGGTAGTGGCCGATTCATTAACCGTAAAGCTAACCGTAGGATAAGTAATATACCAACCATTACTACCATCAGGAGAAACTGGTTCAAGTTGCAACTGGGTTACCGGTGGTTCAGTTTCCACAACCACTCCACCGCTAGTTGGCAAAGGAGTGGTTTCAATAAAGTCAAAACTACAATCATCAGTATCCTTATCAATCGGAACTCTCGTTAGGGCTTTGCCTTCAGGCACGCCAGGGTGTTTAACTATTGTAGGAAAAATACTGGAAGTTGATTCCCAGACTACAGCATCGATTAACAGTCGCGCATTATTAAATAAGCCAACTTCGTCTCCAGTATTGCTCAAAACAAAGCTCCCGCTTTTCAAAAGATTCGGCACAATGACGGTAGTGTCATTTATCTCAAAGTCGGGTAAAAAGTTAAACTGGTTATAAAAATTAACTCCGCTGTTTGCTACCACGAAGGAGCTCTTTGGCTTTAATATTACCCCCGGTGGAACAGTCAGAGTTCCCTCACCATCAATCAAATACCAGTAACTTATATTCACCGTAGTGTCTTGTGGATTATAAATTTCTACCCATTCGCCAGCTGGCTCTGTCGTCGATGGGTCATAGCAAACACTGCTAATAAGAAGTCGGTCTGACACTGGCGTATATAGGGAAAATTGTTTAATTTGAAAACCTTGGTTACCAGCTTCGTCAGCAGCCGTTATCTTTATTACAGCCTGATTGGTATTAACTCCCGGTGGTGTTAGCCAGATATAGCTCCCATCGTTTGTTTCTCCTGCCGTAATCGTAGTATAAGTTACACCTCCATTGAGAGAGTAATAGAGATTGACAGTTGAAGGATCAGCAGGAGAGTCAACCGCTGTCCAGGTGACTTCATAACTTTGACCGCTTACCCAGTTCGCTCCAGTTTTGGGAGAGCCAATAACTACCCGGGGACTAGAAGTGTCAATTTTAAGCACCACATTTTTAACAGTTTCAGTGTTACCAGCCGTGTCAATTGAGTAGTAATCAAGGGTTTGGGTTCCCTCAGATGGAGGGGAGATAGGTTCAGAATAAGTCTGCCAGCTTCCAGCGTTCCAGCGATAGTAAGTGGTAGCAGTTTCGTCAGTAGTTAAAGTTACAGTTGGAGTAGTTATGTACCAATTGTTTAAGCCGTTGGGGGCTGATGGGTTGACGGTAATAGAAGTTTCGGGAGGCGTCAAATCCCTTTTTACAAACTCCACCGATTGCCAAAGCGAGTTGTTCCCTCGATTGTCCCAAGCTTGCCAGTAAAGAGTGTGAGTCCCTTCTGACAAATCTTTCAAGCTTATTTGAGCTTTTAAAACTTCAATAGATGAATCAAAAGCACCGTCTAACGGAACCGCTAGAGTAGTAACTGTTTGCTGATCAATCCCGATTCCCCCACCACCGATAATAGAATAACCTCTTCCCAAATCACTAACAGTGGCGGTAGTAATCAAAATTGACTCAGTAACTTCCTGCTTATTAAAAGGACTGTTGATGATAACTGCCGGTGGCTGATTATCATAAACAACTACGCTCCTTACTTCAGAAAAAGGACTGACCCCCACCCCATCACTGGCTCGAACTTTATAGAAATAATCTTCACCGTAAGTTACAGCCTTATCAAGGTAACTCGTCGCAGTCGTTTCCTTTATTTTAGTGTATGGGCCATTTAAAGTATCAGCTCTCCATACTTCATAACGAATCCCAGAAAGGCTTATTCCCCCCCAGTTCAAATAAATCGAGCTACCTTGTAAAGCGTCGAAAGGTGAAGGCCGAGGTATGAAGTAGCCATAAATCTCAAGGTCATCAAGGTAAGCTCCTTCGTTAAGATCAGCCGGTGTAGTCTGGTCGCCATTAGAACTCCAAGTCCACTCCAACCAGGAATTAGAGTACCCCGCAATATCATTTAAAGGCACAGACTGAGTCAGCCAGGAAGAAGTCAAAGGATAATTAAGATAAGAAGTAGCTATCCTTCCTGAACGATAAGTCGCAAAACTCATTAAATCAAGAACTCCACTGCCGGGCGGAAGTTGCCCATCAGCTGAAGGAATTAAGTAATTAAAAGTGGCTTGACCATCAACAAAGCCACTCATGTCAATCAAATAGCGAGCTTTGGCCCTCATATTAGGCTGATAACGATGTTCACCAAAAGCCGGATTATTGGTGCCAGCGCACCAAAGAGAAACCTGGCCCGTTTTATAACGGTAAGTTGCCTCACCCCACGTTGTTGGCGTGGTCACGCCTAAAACCTGCCAGCCGCTTCCCGGCTGAGTAACCGTCGGAGTTGTTTCAAAACTCGTCTTGTATATCTCAAAACTATCAGATATTCCCCGCTTAAACATTAGAGACCCACCGCCCACTTGAGCTTTAGACCAGGAAACTAAGGGATTAGCGTTTCGATCAGCCGCAATAGCCGTGCTTGAATAATAAACTCCATTTTCACTAACTAACGTTTCCTTATTGGACCATTTACCATTCCACAAATTCCGATAGCAAAGTGAAGCCGAAGTTGCGGGCATCTCAACCCAGATAAAATGAAGCCGACCCGTCCGGTCAACAGTTAATCGAGGCTTACAAAAAGCTGACATTGCGGAAGAAAAGGCAGCCGGCGGCGTCCAGGTAGCTCCGTCATTAAAAGACTGAGAAAAATAAACTTTCCGATTGGTTTCCCACGCCACATAAACTTTCCTCCGATCCCTAACTAAACTTGGTGCTACAAACTCCTCATCGGCAGGCAGGCTAATATAAATGTTTTCAACATCAGTTGCCGTTGAAAACCCAGTTGAAATGCTAAATTTTATGCTTCGAATTCGAGCATTATAATTGTTGGGAGGAGAATAATGATAGTAGCGCCAAACGATATAAGCGGTACCCGTTTCATCAGCCGAAACATCGACTGACCTCACACAGTTTGGTGTAAGTGTCGTCCCAGCCGTATCTGGCACATCAGTAGTTGACCAGCTACCATTATAAACGGCCAGTTTTAAGTCTCCATCCTCAGTAAAAGCCACATAAACATTGTTGGCTTTATCTACCGCAGCCGCCAAATGTGCAAGATCCCCTGAATAACTCCTTAAAACTTCATCGGGCTGCCAATTAACCCCATCAGTTGAAATCCTTTGTTTTAGAAAGCTTTCAGTAGTGGTGCCCTCCAACCAGAAAACTTTCATTAGCCCATTGCTATCTCTTACGCAATCAAAAACACTATCAAGCTGCCCATCTGGTATAGCCGAAGAAGTAGTAACCGTTATGGTTGCTGGCTCAAAGCTTTGGCTTAACCAGTTAAAACGCTTATATTGAATAGCCCCCGTGTTAATGTCACGCCAGAAAACCAAATAATTGTTGTCTCTATCCACAACTATTTGAGAATAGGAAGCAAAATCAGTTGCATTACTGTTAAGCTGAATGCTACTTGACCAAGAAAGAGCTAAACTAAAAGAAGGCAAAAAAGCGGCTAAAAAAACTGCGAGCAAACCTGCCCCCATTAAGCAGCATTTAACAAACCTCAAACCTACCCCTCCCCTTGAAGATTGTAAAAATCATAACATAGTTTAGAACTTTAAGCAATAAAATAATCGTCCTTTAGACACCTTTAAACTTTGTTTTTAAAACAAGTTTTTCCCCCATTCAATCATCTTTAAGCGATAATTACCAGCATCAACTCTGGCTTTAAGTTCTATCACATAAAGAAGGTCAAGGCGACGCCAGGCGAGCAAAGCCTCTCGCGAATCATCAGTTTTTCCCCAGTAAGCCCTTAATCTATCAACTTTTACTTCCTGCCACTCTCTGTTGTAACTTTGTTTGAAACTATCGAAGTATTTTTTAGCCGTTTGGTCATCAACTCGCTGAATAGAAAACTGAACCATCAATACATTTTTATCTTTTAAAGATCGAGCCATCGCCAAAGCTTGTAGGGGATACTCTTCCTTATGAAAAAACTCGTATCCATCTAAACGGACTGGAAGTAAAGAATACAAATCGCCGCTGTAAGTTCCTGGTTCTTCTCCGCCCGTTGAACCGTAATTGTTTCCATCGCTTGTGCCCTGATTTCTGTTATTTCTATCATCCCGACTAACTAACTTGTCACTTTTTGAACCACCCCCAACTTTCCATGTTTCAGCATTAGAAATGCTTGAGCTTTCAGCGGCAACCTTTTTCGCTGGACTCCAGCCCGGTCCAACCAAAGCTTCCAATTTTTTCAAGTAAAATTGAGCCTCTTCTTTTTTACCTGCTTTAAGAAGTTTTTTCCAGGTTGAATAAAGTTCTTCCGCTTTTTGATGACGCGAACACAAAGCCCCTTTGATCTTAATTTCATATTTGTTCTGCAGCCACCAGGGAACAAAAACCTCGCTAACCTCTTTCTCAATAACTTCACCATAATAACAGCGAGTAATAGTGCCTTCTTCAACTGAAACCGGGAAAAACAGGGCAAGAATTAAAAATGAAGCAAAAAAACCAGAAAAATAAGGATGGCTTTTTACGAGCTCACGAATTTTCTTCATAACTTGAACCTCATTGCCAGTCCATTTAACTCATCCCAAAGCTCGGCCGGTTTGCCCTTGACTCCTTTGGCATGAAGTTCGAACACCAATCGACCAGCCACCCAAACATAAATTGCCTGGTCAAGCGAGCCAGTGCCAAAATAAGCGGGGTATTTTTCTTTAAACAAAAATTCCTTTTTATTATTCGGATACAAAACCTTGCTCACCCGACCAATAAAGCCAGCAGCCTCTGAAGTATCTTTTTGAAGCCAGATTGCAGCTTCAATACTCTGAGCATCACTTTCAATTATTGGTTGATAGTTGCAAAAAGCTCCCAGTTCATTAGTTACCGCCTCCGAGCGCTCGTAACCAGAGTAATGAGTCGGAAACAAAGCAATCAAATCTTCTGGCTTGTTAAAACCTCCAGTTGGAGTCGCTGGTTGTTGGCCAGATTTATCTTCCCCTATATAGTTGGAACTGCCACTCGAACTAATGCCTCTTTTAGCTCGTTTTTGCTTCTCGGTAATTTTCTTTTTAATTTTTTTCAACTCTGAGCTAGCTTTTTCGAAGGAAGGTAAAACTTCTAAAGCTTCTTGAAGTCTCTTAGCCGCCCGACCCAGGTCTCCCTTTTCTTCAAATTTTAAAGCCTCTTGATAAAGAACACGAGCTTTTTTTTGTTTTTCGGGAGCGATAACTCGAAAATGATAAAAAACCATTGCCAGACCGCATAAAACCAACAAACCGGCAAGCACCCACAAACGTTTATTTTGCCAAACTCGCATGATATTATTGTAACATTCTAATAGACTCTTTACATCCTGGCACAAATCTTTATTTCCAAACATTAACAGAAACCTTCAAGCTTTCATAAAACTTATTTTTTCATCTTTTTTAATCCACCCATTTAAAGGAAAGGTACCTACACAAATTTAACCTCTCTTAAAACACCTCATTGAACCCTCCTTTCTTTTTAAAGAAAGTCAAAGGGGATTTTTACTTTCTGTGTCAATCACACGTGAAGATGCCTTTTGTCATTATGGTGACTTTTATTGTCATTACGAGTGAAAACTCTTTTTGTCATTGCGAGCCTGAGCGAAGCGAAGGCGCGGCAATCCCTGCGATTGCTTCAGGTGCTAACGCACCCTCGCAATGACAAGTCGGAGATGTCATTGCGAGCAACGAGACCTTCATCTGGTCATTGCGAGCGAGCCGCAAGGCGAGCGTGGCAATCTCTGCGATTGCTTCGGGTGCTTACGCACCCTCGCAATGACAGCCGGAAAAGTCATTGCGAGCCGAAGTGAAACGGAGGCGTGGCAATCTCGTTCTTTGGGAGGGAAAGTAATCTCTGAGATTGCTTCGTCCTGCTTCGCCTTCGGCTCGCAGTCCTCGCAATGAGGGCCGGAAATGTCATTGCGATTGAAGCAAAGTAATCCCTCAGTCGTTAAGAACAACTAACAGCTAATGATTGAGGAAGTTGGCTAGAATGCTTTAACAAATCAAATCTTTTCAATCAACTTTTTAGTTATTCTTTCTTCTCCTTCTTTTTTCGCTTTCTGCCAAGCTTTCCCCATTAAAATCAAGAAAGCCTGCGGATCACTTTCTTTTTCAAAAGCAGCTTCAATAGCTGATTTCTCAACCACACTTTCACTTTTTAACTCAAGCGGCAAAAAAACTTCCAATTGTTTATAAACCAATTCAAAAGCTTTCTCGACTGTGTCTATAGGTAAGTCAAAAATAGGCCAGAAAGAGAGTCTAATCTCTTTTCCTCGTTTCAAAAGCTCAGCTTGAGGAAGGTTTTCTTCTGAAATTTCATAGATGAAACAACAATTTTTCCGTAAGAGCGACTCCATTTCAACCAAGAAGCCATTAAGACTGGCTAAAGCCTCCTCATCTAAAGAAGCTAAAAAACCTTCTAAACCACTAAACATCAAAACTGGTTCATGAGCTGAAGAAACTAAATCAATCAGTCCTTTTATTCCTTCCCTGGCTTGATGAGGCAAAAAAATGTCACTTTGAAATTGTTTAACGCCTTCTTCCCAGCTTTGCCAGATAAAAGTAGACTCAGTCAAGCGTCTAACCACACTCCCTAAATTTTCTCTTTCTATCATTCTCAAGCTAAAATCGCGCAATGATAAAGCCATCTCCTCTTCTTCCTCTGAGTCTAAGGGAAAAAGAAGCTCGTCAAGTTTATCTTCGCCTTTGGTAAGTTTATCTTTAACTTTTTCTGCTTCGGGCAAGGCTTCTTTTAAAGTTCCTTCCTGCTCGAGTTTTTCTAATGATCTTTTCAAAAAAAAGTAAAATGAGCGACGCCAGATTTCCGGCGTCATTCGCATAGCGATCAGGCGTAATAGGTTGGTAGGTGCATCCTGAATTAAAAAATCAAAGCGAATAAGAGAAGCGAAATAAAGCGGCGAAGCCGAGTTTAAGAAATAGCGAAAGACTAATGAGAAAAAATCAATTTCTATTGCCTGACTCGTTCCACTCGGGAAAATCAACCACAAAGGTCGATTACCAGAGTTTTTAAATTCACTCAAGGCTTTTTTAACCCTTTCGAGCTCTCGATGAAAAATAAACTTTTCCAAACCAAGATCACTCAACTCTTCTGGATAAAGCTTTTCGTCATAAAAAAATGGATTTTCTACCTCTCTTATTAAACTGCTCACATCTTCCCACTCCTTTTTTCTGAATAGAACTCAACAAAAAAATAAACTAAAGCTATCATGGCAGCCAGAATTATTATATAAGAAGAAAGGTGATAGTAAAAACTCAAGGAAATTTTCTCTTGCCAGTTTATATACTCGGTACCAATTGCATCACTAACTTCTGGCGGCAAGAAAGCAAACCAGTTCCAAAGGCGAGTTCTGGCAAGCCAGGGTAAAAAAATGCTTAAACAAATCAAGCAGCAAGAACCTTTTAGCAAACCAATTTTCTCTGAACGAGCTAAGAAAAGGAGTAAAAAAGATGTCAAAAAAAAGCACCAGGGAACAACAAACTCATAACCCGGTGAAGTCCAGCTTTTTGAAAAACTGATGGCGCTTCCAGGCCGACCGCTAACCTCATAAAAAAAGTAAGGAGTAGTTAAAATAAGTAAGGAAAAGATAGCTAGAGTCAATCCGAACAAAATTAATCCAAAGCGATCTTGAGGAAATTTGCTTAACTTTATAGTGCTAACAACTAAACTCACCAAAAAAAGGGCAGCTCCACCAGCAATACCCTTCAGCACCAGAGGCGAAAACAAGAAGGTCTCTTTCAGCCGCTCTAAGGGGGAAAAAATCAAGACCATCAAAAAAGGAGAGAAATAAATAAAGTGGAGTTTCAAAAAAAACTCTTTGAGATTATATCGCCAGGCTTTCAAAAATCGAAAGAAAACTGCCAGTGTAATTGAAAGAATTAGCGGCAGGTGAAATGATGAAAGTTCAATAACAAAACCTTCACCCTGATTAGCTAACCATAAGAATGAAAAAAGGAAGCCACCAAAAACAAAGCCTAAAGGCCAGTTGAAATCAGTTTTTAATTCTACCCCAAAAAAACGGGATCTTAAAATAAAATAACTCATGGAAAGCGAGAGTAAAATTGAAGAAACCAAAGGAAAAATCTCCAAATTTAAAAATCGTACTAGCGGTGCAAAAGAGCTCGGTCTTTCAAGATTAGAAAGAACTGAAACGGCAGAAAAAAGACCAAAAAGGTAAGCTAATAGCAAAGGAATATACGAAAAGCTATCAGTTTTAGTTTCAAGTTGAAACTGGTTTTTAAATTTCAAAGAAAGAATTTTGCTAAAGCCAATAGTAAGTAACAGAGTAAAGAAAGGTACCAGTAAAAGCAGAAACAAAAGATCACTTTGAGGCGGAATATAAACACTTTGACGAAAATAAAACAAAGGAAGAGAAAGCCCTCCCAGTAAACCAGCAACAAAAGGAGAAATGTCCAACTTTACTTTTCTTTCCTTTGCTTTTATATTTTTGAAAAAAAAGTATAGAAAAAAAAGGAAAAGAAAAACAAAAATCCAAAAAAAGGAAAGAGGATATGAAAGCCTTTCCCCAGTAACAGTTACTAATAAAAAGTAAAATAGGAAAAGTACAGAGAAAGCAATAAAAGTCAAAAATTTTAACATTTGCTTATATTATATTCAAAATAACCCCTCATAAAAAAGGAAACATACCAACACGACCCTATAGTGTAGGAAACCTTTTCAAAAAACAATTTCTAAATAAAACACTTTCCAGTTATGACGAGCCAAACGAAGTGAGACAAAACCATCTCGCAAGCTCTGAGGCTCTTCGTTCCGCTAAGCGGGGCTCGCAATGACACTTTTTTGTCACTGAGGAGACATTTATCGTCATTGCGAGCGACGACCTCTCTTTTTGTCATTGCGAGCCTGAGCAAACACCTCTTTTTTGTCATTGTAAGCGAAAACGCCTTTATTTGGTCATTGCGAGCGAGCCGCAAGGCGAGCGTGGCAATCCCAGAGATTGCTTCGGGTGCTAACGCACCCTCGCAATGACAAAACGGAAGAAGTCATTGCGAGCGAGCCGTAAGGCGAGCGTGGCAATCCCTGAGATTGCTTCGGGTGCTAACGCACCCTCGCAATGACAAAACGGAAGAGGTCATTGCGAGCAAGCCGCAAAGCAAGGGTAATGAGACTTTTTTCCCTATCGCTGAAAGCTTTAATTTAACAACCTAAAGGCCGCTCTGTTGCACTTTTTTTATGAGAGGCCGTAAAGAGTTGTGACTCAATAAAAAAGGGGCACCTTGCGGTGCCCCTCTAAGACCTTTCTAACCAGGCTACTACTTAGCCT
>CALKMS010000064.1 GCA_938091145.1 uncultured bacterium | reverse complement strand
CGGTTTTGTCAAAAAGGATTTTTGAAATTTTTAATTCTTAAAGAAATTAGGGAAGGAAGCATTCAAGAAAAGTTAGTCTAGACAAGAGCTTTTGAAGGTCGGTTTCATTTGGAGAAAAAAGTTACTGAATGTTTGCTTAAGGCTGTTTATATCAACCTGGATATTTTTTCCGAACATTTTGAAAAATTAGAAAAAGTTTGATATTATCTTCATAAATATTATGAATGGCAGCTTAAAAGGTAGCAGAAAAAGTATTACGATTTCCCTTTTCCTCTTATTTTTTCTTGCAAATTCAGTCTTTGCTTCTCCAATTGAAGAAAAAAGGGCTGAGCTTTACGAGGTCAATAACGAGTTAAAGGAAGCACAGCAAAGATTAGAATTTCTAAAAAAACAAGAGCTCAGCGTCTCTCGTCAAATTAAGGAGCTTGATTCTCAAATTAATCTGGTTCAAAGTGAAATCAATAGCTTAGATGCTCGTATTCGTTTTAAACAGATTTTGATAAAAAAGAGAGAAAAGAAAATCAACCAGCTTCAAAAGGATATTGATCGAAAGAACGCGCAGATTGTTGCTTACCAACAAAAGCTAAAGTTTCAAACCGAGGCATTGAACAAAAGGCTGGTCCAGATTTATACCCGAGGTGACTATGGCTACCTTGACGTTTTGCTGGGAGCACGCAGTATATCTGAACTAATATCCCGAGTAACTATTTATTCCTATATCGTAAAGTCAGACAGAAGCTTAATAGAGGAGATAAGGCGTACTAAATCTCTACTGGCAAGGAAAAAATCAGAACTTGAGAAGCAGCGAGAACAGGTATTTTTAGAAAAGGAAAGACTTCAAGGCGAACTTAATGAGCTTAACAAAATTAAAAACGAGCGTTTAGCAAGGAAATCGTTTATTCAAAAGGCTATTTCTTATAAGCAATCGAATCTCTCGGAGATTTTGAAAAGCAAGGCAGAGGTTGCTCGACTAGAGGCAGAACTTGAAAAAACTTCTCGCTATCTTACTTCTTTAATCAAGAAGCTGGAGAGGCAGTATTCTTCTGGGGGTCGCCCTGCTAACTTTATCTGGCCAGTTGATGGAACGGTTACTTCTTATTTTGGTTGGCGTATCCATCCAATTTTAAAGGTAAGGAAGTTTCATACCGGTATAGACATTGCTGCTCCTTACGGTGCTGAGATTAAAGCCTCAGCTCGAGGAAAAGTTATTTTTGCCGGCTGGCTTAGCGGATATGGCAACACAGTAATAATTGATCACGGTGGGGGCTATTCTACCCTTTACGCTCACGCCAGTGTTATAATTGTCTCGGAAGGTGAAGAGGTGAGCCAGGGTCAGGTTATTGCCAACGTTGGTTCTACTGGCTATAGTACAGGTCCACATTTGCACTTTGAAATACGAGTTAATGGCGAACCTCAAAATCCTCTGAGTTATTTGTAGGAGTTTTTAAGACCGTTAAGATTGTTAGGAGGTAATCTTGAAAGCATTAAAAGTAATAGGCTTTATTTTCCTTTTGGTTGTATTTTTTCTTGCCGGTTTAACTGTTGGTTATCTTCTTCCTCGGGGAAAGTCGACTCTTTCGTCTCAAATTTCGAAAAAGCCTTCTCTCGATTATGTTCAAGAAGTAATTGACCAAGTTAAAAGAAAATATGTAGAAGAAGTTCCTGAAGATAAGTTAATTAAGGGAGCAGCTAAGGGAGTGATTGAAGCTCTGGGTGATCCTTATTCTCATCTCTTTGATCCCACTCATTTTAGGCTTTTCCGGGACGACACTTCAGGATTTTTTTATGGAGTAGGCATTCAAATCGATTTAAAAGATCATTATCCTGTGGTGGTTTCTCCAATTGAAGGGACGCCAGCTTATAAAGCAGGTATAAAAGCGGGCGATGTCATTGTTGAAGTAGATGGTCGGCCAACGAAAGACTTGCCTATTGACCAAGTAGTGGGAATGATAAGAGGGGAAGAGGGAACTAAAGTAAAACTTAAAATCTTTCGCCATCATTCTTCAAAACCATTGATATATAATTTAACTCGGGCCAAAATAGAGCAACCCAATGTTACTAGTAAGTTGATTAAAGGAGAATATGCTTACATAAGAATTCACACTTTCAACCAAGGCACATCAGATAAGGTGAAAAATGCGCTTAATAACTTGTTGAGTAAAGGAGCTAAAGCTATAATCGTTGATTTGCGCAACAACCCCGGTGGGCTTTTAAATGAGTCGGTCTTTTTGGCTTCTCTTTTTATAAAAAAGGGAGTGGTTGTAAGAGTAAAAGGGCGCGCTAACAAAGAACAAGTCTATCACACTGTAAGTGATTATCATGAGATAAAGGTATTTGACCTACCGTTGGCTGTATTAATAAACAGGGGAAGTGCCAGTGCTTCTGAGATTTTTTCAGGAGCAATTAGAGATCACAAAAGGGGAATTTTGATTGGCGAAACCACATTCGGGAAGGCTAGCGTTCAGGATGTGATTGATTTGAGTGAGGGCGGAATGGTTTTAACCACTGCTCATTATTATACTCCCAATGGGGAAAACATTAGCAAAAAAGGCATAAAGCCTGACATTGAAGTTAAAGGTCAGATGAAAATTGGCGGTCCTGATCCGCAACTTGATAAAGCAATAGAAATATTAAGTGAAAAAATCAAAAAGAAAAAAGCAGCCTGAATCAGCAATAGGTTTTAAAGAAGGAAAATTTGAAGCCAATCAACGCGGTTATGGTTTTGTAATCACTGAGGATTTTGACGTTTTTATCCCTCCTCGACAAGTTGGCGGGGCAATGCATGGAGACTTAGTTACTGTTCAAGTTTTCTGTAAGGCCAAAGGAAGTTTTGAGGGTCGAATAGTCAAAATAAACAAAAGGGCGCGCGATCGAATAATTGGCGAGGTTGAAAAAAGGAAGAAGCGCAAGTTTGTAATTCCCACTGATAGTCGGATTTTTTATCGGCTCTTACTTCCAAAAAATGAGAGAGTTAGAGAGGGAACAATTGTCGAAGCTAAAATTAAACGTTTTCCTGATAAATCTCGAATAATGGGGGGAGAAGTTTTAAGGGTTATTGGGCAGGCAAAAGATCCAAATATTCAAA
>CALKMS010000063.1 GCA_938091145.1 uncultured bacterium | reverse complement strand
GCGTGGCAATCCCTGAGATTGCTTCGTCGCTCCGCTCCTCGCAATGACACGGGGGAAAGATTGCTTCGTCCTGCTTCGCCTTCGGCTCGCAGTCCTCGCAATGACACGAAAGAAAGATTGCTTCGGGTGCTTACGCACCCTTCCGCCTTTCGGCGCACAGGCCACGCCTTCGGCGGACAGGCGCAATGATGCGGGAGAAATAGATTGCTTCAGGTTGCGAACGGAGGTCACGCCTTCCGGCTGGCAGGCGCAATGACAGCAAGCAATAAATAGCATTACCCCCAGCGTCCCGAGAAAAAATTCGCAATTACTGTCTTTAGCTACAACGGTGAAACTATTAGTGGGTAATCAACATTTAACTTCGGCCAAGGCGCATTTCAGCTAATTTCCAAAAATGGTCATAAAGGTGAAGACCAGCACTGTAAGCATTTAAATGACCGTTTTCTACTCCAATTTCTGAAGCTACATATTCTTTTAATAGTTCAAGGCCGCCCATATTTTCGGGAAAGCCAGCAAACAAATCCCAGGAACGAAAAACTACATGGAAGTGAAGTTTGCCGTCTACTACTTTCATATCAATAAACCTAAGACAAGGTGGGTCTTCTAAATCAGCTGAGCTGATATCGCCAACATTTATACAACATTGATTGGTCCCATAACCAAACTTTTTGAACTTTTCAATAGCTTTCTCCACTTGAGGGACAATATAAGTGGAATAGCGATATTCTTCATTAGGCAAAAGCTTGGGGTTCATCAAATACTCACAAAAATAGGCTTCAATTTTTTCATCAGTTGTTGGTGGGTCAATTGGACAACCAGGTGGCATTTGAGGAGCCAGAGGTCGAGTCCAGGGATGTTTGATATGAACCAGAGCGCCGTAAAGCTGCTTTCTTTTTTGGCCAGCATAACTTCCTTGATCGATTTGATAAACAAAACCTTTGTCTACACACTCTTTTATAAGTTGAAACCAGGCATCTTCAATAGTGGTGGCCTCAACATAAATTGGGCGCAACAAATTTTGGTTCAAATCCCCTCCCCAATGAATCCGTACTCATAATTTTTAAATTTTAGAATATGCCCCAAACACTTTTTGCCAAACAATAAATTACCTCTCATTAGTTTGCTTTTCTAATCTTTTTAAAGCTCTAAGAGCGGCTTTAGTCTCTGCTTCCTTTTTGCTTCGGCCTCGAGCTTTAGCCCAAGGAGTATCGTTTACCAAAACCTCAACTTCAAAAAGTGGTCGATGAGCCTTGCCCATTTTTTTAATCAATCGATACTCAGGAAACCCAAATTTTAACGCAGCCAATTTTTCTTGCAAAGTCGACTTTGGATCAGCAGCAAAACATTTACTAAAACGAAAGCCTTTAAACAAAAACTCAATTAATTTTACAGCTGATTGCGGCTGAGAAGATAAATAAAGAGCTCCGGCAACTGCCTCAAGAGCTTCAGCTTCAATGGATTTGACTGCTCTTTGCAGAGTTATTTGCCGGCGGTTGAAGTACAAATAATCAGCCAAATTAATTTTTTTTGAAAGGTAGGAAAGATTGGCTTCGGAAACCAAATTAGCTTTTAACCGAGAAAGCTCGCCTTCAGAAAAATCGGGGAATTTACGAAAAATCAAGTTAGAAACTGCTAAGTTAAATACAGCATCTCCTAAAAACTCGAGCCGTTGATAAGAATCTTTGCTCTCTCGGCAAACGGAAGGATGTTTTAAAGCTTTCTCTAGCAAGCGCTCGTCTTTGGATTTGAGATTTAAACCTGTTATTTCTTCAATTGTCTTACGCAAGCGTTCAGCCTTGCTTAACCTCTCCACTTTTTAAAAGCCAAACTTACATTATGCCCACCAAAACCTAATGAATTGGTAAGTGCAACCTCGATATCTTTTTCCACGGCCTTATGTGGCACGTAATTTAAATCACATTGAGGGTCAGGGTTGTCAAGATTGATAGTTGGAAAAACTACACCTCTTTCTAAAGTCAAAATTGTCGCTACCGCCTCCACAGCTCCCGCAGCTCCCAATAGGTGGCCGGTCATCGATTTGGTTGAGCTAACCAAAAGTCTATAAGCATGTTTTTTGAAGGCTTTTTTGATTGCCAAAGTCTCAATTTCGTCATTATAATAAGTTGAAGTTCCGTGAGCGTTAATGTAACCAACTGATTCAGGATTCAAACCACCCTCCTCGAGAGCCATCAACATTGCTCGCGCTGGTTGTTCGGCTTCGGGATCAGGCGCTGTTATGTGATACGCATCAGAAGTGCAACCATAACCGACAATTTCAGCATAAATTCTTGCCTTGCGAGCCAAAGCGTGCTCCAGCTCTTCTAACACCAAAATAGCGCCGCCTTCGCCCATTACAAAACCGTCACGATCCTTGTCGAAAGGGCGACTGGCTTTTTCAGGTTCGTCGTTGCGAGTAGAAAGAGCTTTTAAGGCACAAAAGCCACCAACCGAGAGAGGAGTGATGCTCGATTCAACCCCGCCAGTCAAGCAAACATCAATTGCTCCCCTTTTAATTGCTTCAAAAGCCTCGCCAACAGCATTAGCGCTCGAAGAACAAGCAGATACCGTGGTATAGGAAATTCCTTTTAAATTAAATTTAATGGCAATGTTGCCTGAAGCCATATTGACAATCATCATCGGAATCAAAAATGGAGAAATCTTTGCCGGTCCCTTCTCTAAAAGTTTTTTATGTTCCTCTTCAAGAGTAAAAATACCGCCTATTCCCGAACCAACAATCACCCCGACTCTTTCCTGGTTAAGATTGTTAATGTTAAGGCGGCTATCTTCTAAAGCCATCTGGGCGCAGGCAAGAGCAAACTGAGTAAAGCGGTCATTTCGACGAATTTCTTTTGGAGTTAAATATTCTTCGGGGTGAAAATCTCTCACTTCAGCCGCAATTCGGGTTGGAAAAGCAGAAGCATCAAAAAAAGAGATTGGTTTTACTCCCGATTTTCCCGAAGCCAAAGCTTTAAAAAAATTCTCTTTTCCAATTCCGTTAGGAGCAATTACGCCTATTCCCGTCACAACTACCCTTTTCAAACTAACAACCCTCCGGGCCGCTAAGGAGTTTTTTAAATATTTCCTTTACGGTTAAAATTTCTTTTATCTCTCCAACCCGCTTTCCGGAAAAAATCAGGCCGTTTTCCACATCTCCCCGCTGTGCCAAAATCAGCGCGTCCAAAATACAAAAGTTTCGCTTACAATTTTTTAAACATTTCTGACAAGTTTTAACAATCTTTGGCTTATATCTTTTTCCCTTACTGATTACTTTTTCAATAAGAGTATTCCTAATAGCTCGACCAGGCAACCCTGCAGGACTTTCAATCAACACTACATCTTCAGGCTTAGCCTGAAGATAATAATCTTTCCAGTTCTGATGAGAGTTGCTTTCTGCGCTGGCAGCAAAAAAAGTGCCAATTTGAACTCCCTGAGCGCCTTCTCGAAAAGCTTTTTTGATATCTTCAGGATGCAAAATGCCCCCAGCAGCAATCACCGGAATTTTTAAAGCTTTAACTACCTGTGAAAGAATAAAAAAAAGAGGTTTATCGGTCCCCAAATGGCCTCCGGCCTCTCCTGATTCAAGAACCACAGCTTTAGCTCCCATTTTTTCGCTGATTTGAGCCGCTTTAACTGAAGAAACAATTGGAAGAACTTCAACACCAGTGTCCTTTGCCATTAAAAAAAGATCCCGCGAAAATCCCGCTCCAGCTAAAACAAAATCAACCTTTTCTTCAAAAGCTACTCGCAGTAAATTTTTAAACTGAGTTATGGCAACCATAATATTTACCCCGATTAGTCCATTTGATAATGATTTGGCTTCTCGAATCTCCTGGCGGAGCTCCTCTTCGCCCATTCCAGAGGCGCCAATAACACCAACACCGCCCTGATTAGCAACTTCAGCGGCTAAAGGAGCAGTGGAAATTTTCACTGCCATTCCCCCTTGAATTATAGGAATGGCAATTTCCTTGGTGCCAATTTTTAAAGGAGGCAGCAAGTTATTCCCCAGAGTAGTTGGCGCTTATATAATCAACTGCTTCGCCAACTGTTCTGATCTTTTGAGCCTCCTCATCAGAAATGCTCATACCAAACTCTTCTTCTAAAGCCATTATAAGCTCGACCAGATCGAGGGAATCAGCTCCTAAATCATCAACAAAAGAGGCTTCGGGAACAACTTTATCCTCATCAACTCCCAGCTGATCAACTACAATTTTCTTAACTTTCTCCATTATGTCCATTCATCTACCCCCTTTAATTTTGGCTAATTTTAACTAGAGCATTAACCCGCCGTCAATTGAAATAACTTCACCCGTGAGATAAGAAGAAAAATCAGAAGCGAGCCAGACAATTACTGAAGCCACTTCCTCGGCTTGCCCAAAACGGCCCAGTGGAATCAAAGGTAAAACTTTCTCTCTTATCTCATTTGGCAAAGACCGCGTCATTTCAGTTTCGATAAAGCCAGGAGCCACAGCGTTAACTCTTATCCCTCGAGAACCAACTTCTTTAGCTAACGATTTGGTGAACCCAATTACCCCAGCTTTTGAAGCTGAATAATTAGTCTGCCCGGCATTACCTTTAAGACCAACGATTGAAGCAACATTAACAATTACTCCATTTTTCTGGCGGATCATTGTTTTTAAACAAGCTTGGGTGCAGTTAAAAACGCCTTTTAAATTGACGGCAATAACTTTATCCCATTCATCCTCGCTCATTCTCAAAAGAAGATTATCGCGAGTTATGCCCGCATTATTAATTAAAATGTCAAGTTGGCCATTAAATTCTTGAATAATTTCCTCAATAGCAGTTTTAACTTCGCGACTGTTAGAAACATCAGCTCTTTTAACAATCAGTTGAACATCAAACTTACTTAATTCATCTCTTAAATTTTTTTCAAGCTCTTCACCGCCGATATCAATGACAGCAATATCTGCGCCGCCTTCAGCCAGCATTAAAACAACTGCCCGTCCAATTCCTCTTAAACCACCGGTGACCAATGCTTTCTTGTTTTTAAAATCAAACATTTTCCCTCCTCAAAATTGAGTTTAAGCTATCAAGCTCACGAGAATCGTCGAAAGTCAAGCCAACAGCATCAGAGTTAATATATTTTAACAAACCGCTCAGAACCCGTCCGGGACCAAGCTCAACAAAAATGCTTACCTCATTGCTAACGATATAATCTATTGAGTCCTGCCAGCGAACAGGAGAATAAACTTGCTTAGCGAGAACCTCTGGCAAATATTCATTTTGAGCCAACGGCTTTCCGGTTAAATTGAAAACAACTTTTTTAGCGTTCTCATAATTAAAACTTGCTTTCATTAGATAAGGAAAAAGCTTCTCGCCAGCTGGGCGCATAAACTTCGAATGAAAAGCTCCCGAAACGGAAAGAAAAAGGGATCTACCACCACATTTAGCCACCTCCGCTGCGACAAGGTTAAGATCACGCTTTAGGCCGGAAAAAACAAACTGTTGAGGAGAGTTGTAATTGGCAATTTGGACCCCGGTTTGTTTGGAAATCTTTTCAGCTACCTCTCGAGTAACTTTCAAAACAGCAAGCATCCCGCCATCTGATTTTTGAGCTTCCTCAGCCATAAACTCGCTTCTTTTTTTGACCAAAAACATTGCTTCATCGAACTCTAACACTTCGGCAGCAACCAGAGCCGCATACTCACCCAGACTATGACCGGCATAAAAATATATCAGTTGCTCCGAATAAAAATCATGGAATAACTTAAAGTATGCAAGATCAAAAAGGAACAAAAGTGGCTGAGCCACTGCCGTTTGATTGAGTTTGTCTTCAGGCCCGTTAATAGCTAATCTAATGAATTCTTCAAGTTGATGTTTTTTTGCTTTTTCTTTAAGGAAAGAGTAAAAAGAAGTATTGGCAAATAACTCTTTTGCCATTCCAACTTTCTGGCTCCCCTGCCCTGGGAATAATGCAGCAATCATCACTTGTTTTTTAATTATTAAATTTATCTAAAGCTTTCTTCAATGCCAGTTCAGCTTGAGAAACAACTTCTTCAATAATTTCTCGGGCAGGCTTGATTTCATTAACGATGCCAGCAATTGCACCCGCCATTACCGAACCATTTTCAACCTCGCCCTCGCGAACGGCTTTTCGCAACATCCCAACCCCCAACTCTTCAATTTCCTCTTTAGTTCTTTTCCCCTCCAAATATTCTTTTTCCCAAACTTCATACCGTTGGGCTAATTTGTTTCTTAAAACTCTAACTGGAATGCCGATAGACTGACCAGTGACTACAGTCGATCGATCTTTTGCTTTCAAAATTGCTTCTTTGTAAGCGGGATGAGCAGTGCATTCAGTCGCACAAATAAATCGAGTGCCCATTTGAACGCCTTCAGCACCTAAACAAAGGGCAGCCGCCAATCCTTCGCCTGTCGCAATGCCTCCAGCCGCAATTACTGGTAAGTTTACTTCTCTGACAATCTGAGGAATAAGAACCATTGTTGTCAAAGGTCCAATATGGCCGCCTGCTTCGTTTCCTTCGGCAATCACAGCATCAACTTTATATCTCTCCATCCTTTTTGCCAAAGCAACGCTGGGAACCACCGGAACAACCTTAATCCCCGCTGCTTTTAACCGATCAACAAAAGGGCCAGGGTTACCAGCTCCCGTAGTAACAACAGGTACTCGATTCTGAATGACTACTTCAATTAGCTCTTCTATATGGGGAAGCAAAAGCATCAGGTTGACACCAAAAGGTTTAGTCGTTAAGGATTTTGCTTTTTTAATCTCTTTATCGAGCATCTCGGAGGTCATTGATCCGGCTCCAATTATTCCTAAAGCGCCAGCATTAGAAACAGCAGCCGCCAGCTCTGCCGTAGCAACCCAAGCCATTCCGCCCTGGAATATTGGATATTCAATGTTAAATTTTTCAGTTATTTTGGTTTTCAGCATCCCTTTCACCATTTTTTACCTTTCTTGAAAAGTCCTTACTCCACCTTAACAAAGCTGCACCCCAAGTTAGACCACTGCCGAAAGCTGCTAACAGTATAACACTTCCCTTCTTTAATTTCCCGCTATTATAAATTTCGGTCAAAGCAATCGGAATTGAGGCCGCCGAAGTGTTGCCATAGCGGCTGATATTAAGGACGATCTTTTCAGCTGAAAGGCCCAGCTGACTAGCGATAGCATTGATAATTCTCTCGTTGGCTTGATGAGCCAGAAAAAAATCAACATCGGCCGGGAAAAGCTTAGCCTTTTTTAAAACTTCTTGACAAGCACTGGCAACATTTTTTACCGCTAACTTGAAAACCTCCCTGCCTTGCATTTGAATAAAATGCTTCTTGTTTTTAATAGTTTCTGGGCTAGCAGGCATTCCCGAGCCACCAGCCGGTATACAAAGAAGAGGAGCTTTTGAGCCATCAGCATAAAGAGAAAAGGAAACTAAACCGAATTCGGCTTGAGGAGTAGAGCCGATGATTGCTGCTCCCGCTCCATCTCCAAATAAAACACACGTATTCCTATCTTCCCAATCAACAAAAGCGGTAATTTTTTCTGCCCCAACCAAAGCTACTTTTTTGTACGCCTTAGAATTGATTAACGCATCAGCCACTGCTAAACCATAAAGAAAGCCGGAGCATGCCGCTTGAAGATCGAAAGCCAAAATTTCCTTTTTTAAACCTAGCTTTTCCTGAATTAGACAAGCGGTCGAAGGAAAAATCATCTCGGGTGAGCCACTAGCCACTATTAAGGCATCGACTTCCTCTGGCGAAAGATCTGCATCTATCAAAGCGTTTTTGAGCGCAAGAGCGCCTAAATCCGAACATGATTCATTTTCCGCAACCCGCCGTTCTTTTATCCCTGTTCGCTCAAAAATCCATTTATCCGAAGTATCAACCATTTTTTCGAGGTCAAAATTGGTTAAAACCTTTTTCGGTAAAGCCATGCCTAAGCCTAAAATTGTAGCTGGCATCTTCACCTCAACCATTGAATTCGAGAAATTGGCCAATAAATAAGAATCGCTTTGCCAATTATCCTTTCTTTTTTTAGCGGACCAAAAACCCGACTATCAGAACTGTTTGGGCGATTATCACCCATTACAAAGTAACTTGACTTTGGAATTTTAAAAGGTCCGAAACTGGAAAAGTCAGGTTTATTTATTTTATAAGGTTCAGAAAGTGCTCGATTGTTAATGTAAACTTTTCCTTTTCTTATTTCAATTGTTTCTCCAGGTAAACCAATAATCCGTTTAATGTAGTCTCGATTGTCATTGGGAGGTAAAAAAACAACAATGTCTCCTCGCTGCGGTTCTCGAAAACGATAAATAAACTTGTTTACTAAAACTCGGTCTCGAGGAAGCAAAGTGGGTTCCATTGAGCCGGTAGGAATGTAAAAGGGATGAATGATAAAAGTTCTAACTACCCAAGCAATTAAGACCGCGCTTATTAATAAAAAAGGTAATTCTCGAAAAAAAGAGATGCTTTTAATTTCTTCAGCAGCCATGAACTTGATTTAAACCAATTTAGTTATTGTTGTCTTCCTTTGCGACCTCTTCTTTTGCTACTTCTTCATTGGCTTTTTTCTCGATTTTTTTAGTTGGGATATATTTCTTTTCCTTGACTTTGGTTGCTTTACCAATACGATCTCTCAAATAATAAAGACGAGCCCTTCTAACTTTTCC
>CALKMS010000062.1 GCA_938091145.1 uncultured bacterium | reverse complement strand
GTGGGGTGGTGATGATTAGATTTTATTTTTCTGAAGGGAGAGGTTTTAAAAAAGGAAAGCTTGGATTAATTCTTTTACTTCCTCTTTTGATGATTTTCGGCGCACTTTCGGTTGCTCTGGCTCAAACTGGCTCAATCTCTGGCCAAGTAACCGATAATTCAAGCACTCCTTTAGCTGATTATGTCTGGGTTGAAGTTCATGATTTAAACGGGGGTTACCAGGGCAGCGGCTGGACCGATTCGAACGGCAACTATCAAGTTCATGGCCTACCTCTCCTGGCAACTACAAAGTTTACTTTGCCCCCCTGGTGGTATAACTACTACAACGACACCGACTACTTAGACGAATGGTATAACAACAAGTGTGACTTTGACTTAGCTGACCTAGTTTCAGTAACCGGGGGAGAGGAAACCACAGGCATTGATGGTTTATTATCTGAAGCACCTCTAATTAATATCACAGGCGTTTCTGATGGCAAATATTACAACACCACCGTTACCCCTGAAATTTGCTTCTGTGAAACAAACCTTGACGAAGCCACCTACACCTTAACAAAGGATGGAGAGCGAGTCTCCTGGACTTCCGGTCAACCTCTCTCTGATGAAGGAGAATACACTTTATCTGCCTATGCCAAAGACTTAGCCCAAAACGAAACCACTGAAGAAGTAACCTTTACTATTGACAAAACTCCCCCCACCATAACCTTACTTTCTCCCAATGGCAAAGAAGAATACATAGCTGGCTCAACCATCAAAGTAACCTGGCAAGCTAATGACCCACTTATCGCTTCTTTTCCAGAAAACCCAATAACCATTCTTTATACCTCAGACGGCACCAACTACACTACTTTAACCGCTAACACTCAAAACGATGGTGAGGAGTACGTAGTCTTACCTCTGGTTAACTCCTACAAATCAAAGATTAAAATAGTAGCAACCGATAAAGCTCAAAACCAAGCCGAAGACACCTCTGACTCTTACTTCTTTACTTTAATCTACCGGGAAAAGGAAGCTTCAGCTGAAGCCAAAGGAGATGTCAACGGAGATGGCAAAATGGACACCATCATCCTCTATGACCTTGGAAACAAAACATCTGCCCTCTACGCTTTCCTCTCAAACGGCTCATCCTTTACCCCTAAACGCTTCTGGAAATCATCAACCGGGGCTTTTGATGCCACTCGTGCCAAACTTTCCTCAGGTGATGTCAACCGTGATGGACGAGCTGACGCCATCATCTTATACGACAACGGGGGAAGCACCTCATCTCTCTATGCTTTCCTCTCAAATGGCTCATCTTTTACCCCTAAACGCTTCTGGAAATCAGACGCTGGCAAATGGAGCTGGTCAAGGTCAAAACTTTCCTCAGGTGACGTAAACCGTGATGGACGCACCGATGCCATCATCCTCTATGACCGCGGAGGAAACACCTCTGCCCTTTATGCTTTCCTTTCAAACGGTTCTTCCTTTACTTCCAAACGCTTCTGGTTATCCTCAAGCGGTGGCTTCAGCTGGCTTCGCTCAAGCATTGCTCCTTAAACGACCAGAAGAATATAGATTGAAAAACTAAACTTAAAAGGGCTGGCAGTCGCCAGCCCTTTTTTAATGGCGTCAGACCTTTATACCCTGATTTACCATTCAAAACAAATCTTTCATTTAAATTTATTTTAGTTTTAGATTTTTAAAAGTAAGAAATTAAAAATAGGGCTTTAAGTAGGATTGTTAAAGTAGGTGAAGAGTTTTTTCCAACATACTTATACAAATGAGGTCTGGGGTGTTTTAAAGGTTTATTTTTAGACTTTTTCCTTGACACTTGGCGGCGAAAAATGCTAACATAAATAACAAAACCCCAGTTAGACAAATTTTGTCATTGGGAGGAACTCTTGGAAGTTGAAATCGGACGAGGGAGACTGGCTCGCGTATCCTATGGGTTTGACGACATTGCCATTGTTCCCAGTCGAAGAACGCGTGACGCTGAAGATATTGACATAACCTGGGAAATTGCCGGTTTTAAATTTGAGTTACCCTTGCTTGCTTCAGCTATGGATTCAGTAGTATCGCCTCAAGTTGCAATTGAACTTGGCAAGCTGGGTGCAGCCGGTGTTTTAAATTTGGAAGGTTTATGGACAAGGTATGAAGATCCTTTGCCAGTTTACGAAAAAATTGCCTCTTTTCCGAAAGAGAAAGCTACTCGGGGCATTCAAGAAATTTATCAAGAACCAGTAAAGCCAGAGTTAATAACTCAAAGGATAAAAGAAATCAAAAAAGCGGGAGTTATAGCTATTGGTTCTTTAACTCCTCAAAAGGTGGCTCGATACTATAAGTTTGCTCTCGATGGTGGATTGGATATTTTAGTTATTCAGGGGACGGTAGTCTCAGCTGAACATGTTTCCAAAAGAACTAAACCATTAAATCTTTATGAATTTATTAAGGAAGTAGGTGTTCCAGTTATTGTTGGTGGTTGCTGTTCTTACTCAACTGCTTTGCACCTAATGCGAACCGGAGCAGTGGGAGTCTTGGTTGGGGTAGGCCCTGGAGCTGCTTGTACTACTCGGCGAGTTTTGGGGATTGGTGTTCCACAGGCAACAGCTATTGTTGATGCCGCGGCTGCCCGCACTCGTTATCTTGAGGAGACCGGTCGCTATGTTCATGTTATTGCTGATGGCGGAATGTCAACGGGTGGTGACATAGCAAAGGCAATTGCTTGCGGGGCTGATGCGGTGATGATTGGTTCGCCGCTTTCTCGAGCAGTTGAGGCACCAGGCAAAGGTTTTCATTGGGGAATGGCTACCTTTCACCCAACTTTACCTCGCGGTACCCGGATTCAGGTTGGAGTTAAAGCCACTTTAAAAGAAATCCTTCTTGGTCCTGCTTATGAAAATGATGGCACTTTGAATTTGATGGGAGCCCTAAGAACTTCAATGGCTACTGCTGGTTATGAAAGTATTAAAGATTTTCATCGAGCCGAGTTGATGGTGGCTCCAGCTTTGCAGACCGAGGGAAAAGCTACTCAGTTTGCACAAGGTGTTGGTCAGGGCGCTCGCAGCTAATCTTCTTTACTGTTGGGTGGGGAAAACATTTGAGAATTTTTTTGTTTTTTTCTTTTTGATTCACCTTCTTCTAGGTAGCAGAAAATCTTCGGGTTTCTGGGGAGTTTGTTACAAAAAACCACCGACCTAAAGGTTGCTGCTACGTTTTTATTGTTGTCATTACTTCAGATAAAAGGCCTGATGACACTTTTTGCCGTCACTTCTTTTTGTCATCACGACAGGCTGCACTTCCCTTCGTTAAAGCGAGCGACGACGCCTTTTTCCTCATTCCAAGGTTTTTTGTCATTCCGAGGGCTTTTTTGTCATCGCGAGCGAGCCAACCATTCTTTCTGTCATTGCGAGCCTGAGCGAAGCGAAGGCGTGGCAATCCCTGCGATTGCTTCGGGTGCTTGCGCACCCTCGCAATGACAAAATGAGTGAAGTCATTGCGAGCGACGACCGAAGAAAGGAGCGTGGCAATCCCTGAGATTGCTTCGGGTGCTAACGCACCCTCGCAATGACACCTTTTTTCAAGGCGTGGCAATCCCTGCGATTGCTTCACCTCGCCAAAGCAGGGCTTGTTTGCCATAACATGGTTCGCAACGACACCTTTTTCGTAGTACGGCGAGTCAAACATCAAACATAAATTTTTTGTTCAAGCTATTATTTTTGCGCTTCGGCCTGTTTTAAGTTGTCAGAAACGGGCGTAAAAGAAGCGGCTTTAATAAGTTGCTATTTCAACAAAATTGAGAAGTGTTTTTGCAGTTGATTGTAGTATAATCCCTTTATGGAGAGTAAAAAAAATTTCGATAAGGTTCTAATCCTTGATTTTGGGGCTCAGTATGCTCAGCTTATTGCTCGCCGGGTAAGAGAATGTAAAGTTTATTCAGAAATTGTTCCTTACACTATAACCGCTGAAGAAATCCGGCGAAGAAATCCGAAAGCTTTAATTTTTTCTGGCGGTCCAGCCAGTGTTTATGTGCCTAATGCTTATCGGAGCGATCCAGAAATTTTAAGACTTAAACTTCCGGTGCTTGGAATATGCTATGGAATGCAATTGATGGCTTTTCAACTTGGCGGAACAGTTAAAAAAACAGGCCGCAGCGAATTTGGGAAGACACATTTGAAAGTGATTTCGGATTCATTGTTGTTTTCTGATTTACCTACCAAGCAGGTTGTTTGGATGAGCCATCGAGATGCAGTGGTCAAACCACCGGTTGGCTTCAAGACAGTTGCTCAAACAGAAGCCAGCCCCGTAGCTGCTTTTGAAAACCAGAAAGATAATTTGTATGGTGTTCAGTTTCATCCTGAAGTTTTTCACACCCCATATGGAATGGATATTTTGAAAAACTTTCTTTACAAGGCAGCAGCTTGTGTTCCTAACTGGACTCGAGTTTCTATTATTGAAGAAGCGGTTGCTCAAATTCGAGAAAAGGTGGGAGATGGAAAAGCTCTTTGCGCGCTTTCAGGCGGCGTCGACTCATCAGTGGCTGCCTTGTTAGTTCACAAGGCGATAGGAGATAAATTAACTTGCGTGTTTGTTAATCACGGCTTGTTGAGGGCGGGCGAGGTTGAGCAGGTAGTTGAGACTTTTCGGAAGCATTTTCACATTGACTTGCGTTATGTCGATGCTGAGGAGAGGTTTTTAAATAGGCTTAAAGGGGTGACTGACCCGGAACAAAAACGGAAAATAGTTGGCGAAGAATTTGTCAGAGTTTTTGAGGAACAAGCCAGAAAAATTGGGAAGGTTGATTATTTAGTTCAGGGCACTTTATACCCTGATGTCATTGAAAGCGGAACCAGGGAAGCAGCTAAAATAAAGACCCACCATAACGTTGGCGGCTTGCCGACAGAAATGGAGTTTAAAGAGGTAATTGAACCTTTGAGAATGCTTTTTAAAGATGAAGTCAGAGCCATTGGCGAAGAGTTAGGCTTGTCTGAAGAAATAGTCTGGCGCCATCCATTTCCCGGTCCTGGCTTAGCTATCAGGATAATTGGTGAAGTTACCAAGGAAAGGTTAGAAATTCTCCGTCAAGCCGATGCAATTGTGGTTGAAGAAATAAAGAAAGCTGGTTTGTACAGAAAAATCTGGCAAGCTTTTGCCGTTTTACCTGACATAAAAAGCGTTGGAGTGATGGGTGATGAAAGGACATATGCTTACCCCATTGTGGTCAGAGCGGTAACCAGCGAAGACGCGATGACTGCTGATTGGGCAAGGCTTCCTCATGATTTGATGGCTAAGATTTCTAACCGAATAATTAATGAGGTTAAGGGAGTCAATCGCGTTGTTTATGATATCAGTTCCAAGCCGCCAGCTACAATTGAATGGGAATAAGTTATTCGTTTAAATATTTAACTGTTGAAGGGGGAAAGATGAAAAAGGAATTAGAAGAAAAAATAGAAAGGCTGAGAAGAGAGATTGACAAAATAGACCAGCGAATAGTGGAAAATTTGAACGAAAGAGCAAAAATTGTTTTGGCCATAAGAAGTTTGAAAAAAAGAGCGGGGCTTTCGGTTTACGATCCAAAGCGTGAAGAAGAAATTTTCAATCACCTTTCTGCTGTCAATAAAGGTCCGCTTTATAACGATGATATCAAGGATATTTACGAAGAAGTTCTTCGGGTGATGAAGGAAATTGATAAATAGGTTTTTCCAAAAAGACAGGGTTATTATTGTTGCTGGACCTTGCGCTGTTGAGTCACTGGAACAACTTCTAGCTACTGGGGAAGTAATCAAAAGTTTGGGCTTAACTTTTTTCCGGGGAGGTGCGTTTAAACCCCGAACTTCTCCTTATTCTTTTCAAGGTTTAGAAGAGGAGGGGTTAAAGCTTTTAAGTGAGGTTAAGAAAAGATTTGGCTTTAAAATCGTAACTGAGCTGACCGACGCAGATTATTTAGATTTGATGCTTAAGTACGTGGATATAATTCAGATAGGGGCCCGAAATATGGATAACTACTCTTTGTTGAAAAAAGTTGGGCAGGCAACAGCGAGGAATCAAAAGCCGGTCCTTTTGAAAAGGAGTTTTGCTGCCACAGTTGAGGAGTGGCTGCTGGCAAGTGAGTATATAACTTCAGCTGGTAATCAGAATGTTATTCTTTGTGAACGCGGCATAAGGACTTTTGAAAAAGCAACTCGCTTTACTCTTGACTTAAATGCTGTGCCAGTTGTTAAAAAGCTTACTCGTTTACCAATTTTAGTGGATGCTAGTCATGGCACTGGTCATGCCGAGTTTGTTATGCCGCTATCGCGAGCGGCGGTTGCAGCTGGGGCTGATGGAATTATGGTCGAGGTTCACCCTAATCCGCGCCAGGCTCTCTGTGATGGAGCTCAATCGCTTGACTTGAAGGAGTTTAGAGTTTTGTTTGATGAGGTTAAGAAGATAGCGACAGCTTTAAACAAAAGAGTGGTTTGAAAAAAAGCTTTTTAAGATTTTATAAGTTTCCAACCTTATTTTTCTTGCCAGCTTGAAGTGATTAATCGGTAGGACTCTTCCAGTGATTGAGATAAGACCTTCGTGTTGCACACGACAGGCATAAAGTTTGTATCACCGTTCCAGCGGGGAACAAGATGAAAGTGAAGATGCTCGTCGTAGCCTGCTCCAGCGGCTCGGCCAAGGTTGATTCCAATATTGAAGTTTTCTGCTTTCATAATTTTTCTTAAAGTAGTTTCGGCTTGAGCTAAAAGCTTCATTATCTCTAAGCTCTCTTCTTCGGTTAATGCCGGGAGAGTGGCAATGTGGCGATAAGGGGCAACCATCAGGTGGCCGTTATTGTAAGGATAAATATTTAAAAGCACAAAAGCCGTTTTTCCTCGCCGAACAATGAAGTTTTTTTGGTCCTGATTTTCCCTTGGTAGATCGCAAAAAATGCAGCCGCCTTCACCACTTTGAGCTTTCAAAATGTAGGTGTTGCGCCAGGGAGCCCATAATCTTTCCACGAAATAATTTTAGCTTCAAAAAGCAAAACTGTCATCTTTGTCGCAAGGCTTATTTTTGAGCTTTTAAAGGTTCAATTAGATTTAAATCCGGACGGCAAATTTTTTGGTCAGGATAAGGGGTAGCGCCGGCGTAGTTAATTCGGTCAAGATAGTTGAGAATTAAGGGCATGAGGTCTTTACCTCTTAAGTGTCCAAGCAGACCAGAAGCACAGACAAACTCATCAAAAGAGGTTACCTTATCAGCGCCGGTCATTTTGCCAACCATTAAAATCGGAACGGGTTCGCCTGAGTGAATGAGTTCTCCTCTTGAGGCGGTAGCGTGGTCGGAAGTAATGACTAAAAGGTTTTGCTGGCTCCACCTTTTCAGCGGGAGTTGGGCTAAGGCTTTGTCGATTTCTTCAATAACTTCTTTTTTCTTCTTTGGGTCTTTAAGGTGAGCTGCCTCGTCGGGGGCTTTAGTATGGACAAAGGCAAAATCGTAGTTTTTTTCTAATTTTTTAAGAGCCAGTTTTATTTTGGAATAAAGGTCAGCGGAAGCCGGTTTCTTTTTTATTTGAAAAAAATCCAGTCCAACAAGCTGCGATAGTCCATTAAGCATTTTTGAAGAAGCTATCATCGCTCCTTTTAAACCGAATTTATCAGGGAACTTGACAAATGAAGAAGGAACTTTTGCTGCCCATTTGGTAACGATGAAGTTGAGAGGGTCCTTTCTTTTTAGGTTAATAGGGTGGGTAGAGAGAGATTTGTAAGACGAAGTAAGAAATTCGTTAACCATCTGGGCAGTTCTCCGTGCAGAAAGAGAGTCTTTTGCTTTGACTAAAGGTTTAACTTTAAGCACAGGCAAGTTGGGAAAGAAAGGGTCAGAGTCGGTGATTTCTGAACTTACTTTACCTTTTAAGTAAAGTAAGCCCTGTCGCTGACTGTTGTAAATAAATTTTAGAGCAATGCCATCTTTTTCATAAGGCTTCAAGGCGTTTGAAAGTTCAACCAGCTCTTCCTCTTCAAAAGTGGGAACTCTTTTTTTGATAAAAAACTGGCAACTTTCTTTAGCGACTGAGACAAAACTTCCTCTAATCACCACTTCGTCTTGATCTACTTCAAAGCCTTCGCCCCAGGCTTCGAGCAATCCCCGCCCTGGAAAGTCTTCAAGGTCATATCCCAGGAGTGTAAAATGTGCCAGCTCAGTTGAGGGAGCAAGACCAGGGGAAAGAGTAAACATTAAGCCGTTTATTCCCTTTTTTGCCAAAGAGTTTAAAAAGCTGGTTTGAGCTGCCTGGAGGGGCGTTTTATTTCCTAACTCTGGGGCTGGTCTATCAGCCAATCCATCGAGTAAGATAACTAAAGCTTTCAACTTCTTTTCCACTTTTTTTTCAAATAATTTTCTATTTCTAAGATATAATCAGGGTTTTGATTTAACTTTGCCTGAGCAATTATTTTCCCAATCGGGATTAAAAACTCTTCCAGGTAGGGCTTGATTGTGTTAACCTCAATTAAGATCTGGCTTTCGATTGAGCAGTAATTGTTTTTAAAAACACAGCTAAGTTGTTTTTGCCCTTCTTTCCACTCTTTTCCTAAAAGCTTCACTATTTCTTCATTTGAAGAAACTTTGCGGAGTGGGAAAACCAAATCCAAACCAATATGAGCTAAAACTTCCTGGTAAGCTTTCAAGGCTTCTGCTGTTTGATTGATTTTGACTTTCTGGTCGTGAAGCTCCCTTTCGCCAGAGATGATTTTAGTAATTTTTAAATTTAAAGCGGGGTCAATTCGCATCAGGTGAAAATGAAGATGACAGCCTATGCAGGGTGTATAAAAGTGGTAACGATGAATTATTTCGGAAAGAAAGCGCCCGTTTAATATCCACCACAGCTTTTGATCTTCAAGAATTAACGGTTTAGAAAATGATACGGGAGTTTTAGCAAGCTTTTCTTGCACCCAATCTAACTGATCAATTACTGTTTCGAGCGGACCGTATTCAGGAGGTGATTTGGCGATAGTAGGAAGAATCTCTTTTACCTTATTGCTCTGAAGATATTTTAAGAGGGCGGCGAAGCTATCGCGGCCAGCAAGCTCAATTATGACCTTTTCGCTCAAATTAAATCTCCTTCAAGATTAGTTCTTCCAGATTTAAGCGAGAACTTTCTCGCACTTCGTCAGTCGGATAGCCAAGAGCAACAGCTGCAACCATTTCGTATTGTTCGGTTACCCCGAGTTTCTTTTCAACTTCCTCTCGACGATTTAATATCTCACCCAACCAGCAAGTTCCCAGGCTTAAAGAGTGGGCTTCAAGGAGCATATTTTGAATGCAAGCTCCAATTGCCATTAAATCTTTCGTTCGATTATAAGAGCTTTTTTTATCAAGAAAAACCACAATGAGACAAGGAGCTTCTTCTATTATATGAGAGTCAGAGGTGAAATTCTTAATTTCTTTTTTCTGTTCTTCTGAGGTGATAACGATAAAACGCCAAGGCTGGTTGTTGAGGCCTGAAGGAGCCCAGCGAGCAGCTTCCAGAATTTTTTTGATCTGTTTTTGAGTAATTTTTTTGGGCAGATAAGAACGGACGCTGCGACGGCTTCTGATTAATTCCAGAATTTCCATAAAGTGATTTTATCATAATTTTGAGCTTGAATTTGAGTTTTGAACTTGGCTGAAAATAGTTTTTGATTTAAAAGATTTTGAGTGTTTATATTCTAACTTACTTTT
>CALKMS010000061.1 GCA_938091145.1 uncultured bacterium | reverse complement strand
AAAAGAGGTCATTGCGAGCCTGAGCGAAGCGAAGGCGTGGCAATCTATGAGATTGCTTCGGGTGCTTGCGCACCCTCGCAATGACACGGAAGAAACGTCATTGCGAGCGAGCCGTAAGGCGAGCGTGGCAATCTATGGGATTGCTTCGTCCTGCTTCGCCTTCGGCTCGCAGTCCTCGCAATGACACGAAAAAGAGGTCATTGCGAGCCTGAGCGAAGCGAAGGCGTGGCAATCTCTGAGATTGCTTCGTCGCTCCGCTCCTCGCAATGACGCTGGAGAAAGACTGCTTCGGGTGCTTGCGCACCCTCGCAATGACACAATAGAGATTTGCTTTTTCATTTTGAAGTGTTTTAGTATTTCAGAGCCTCAGGTAAGGTCTAATTTTTAGCTTTCTTCCCACACTTCTATCTCTGCGCCTATTTGCTTAAGCGTTTCTTTCACCTTACTTTCTAAAGTAGTTCGGTCAAAACTTTCTTCAGATTCAGCTTTAACTTCTATGATAATTTCAGGTGGAAGGCCCTTATCGGTGAGAGGTCTAATTACCCCGCTTATTATCGAAGATAATTTGTCCCAGGGAACTTTAGCCCTCAAGGTTAACTTTTTAACTCCTTTCCCTTCGCCTTCCACTTCTAATTTTTCCTTTATCATCTCTTTTAATTCAGCACTCTCAGCAGATATAAAACTAGTTGGCTGCTCTTCTATCTTCTCTGCTTCTTTTAGCTTCTTTGCCGCCTCTTCGCGCAAGACAACAGAATCCATCGTTGGGGTAGCTTCTTGTTGATAGTAAACTTCTGAGCCCTCTCTGATCCCCATAAAACCGCTTCTTACACCATTTTTTATAGTCTCAAAGATCACATTTTCGCTCTCTGGAATTGGCATTCCAGGCGTTTTAAGGGTGAGCTCGTAAATGTCGCGAATAGTCTTTTCATTTTCTTCTTTTGAAAACATTCTCTCAATGATATATTTAGGGGAGAGATGGGTAAGTATTCTTTCCTGGTCTATAAGATACTGCTTCACCCTCTCTGAAATAGTAACACTCATCCCAACCGTTGGTATGCCCAAATCTTTCCAGTTTAAACCGCCTTCTTCCAATAGGGCTAAATGCCTGTATGCATTAAGAATTTTGAATGGTATATCCTTTTCTGCCTCCTTTAACTTCCTTCTCAGTTCTTCTTGGGCTTCTTTGGTAAGAGTTTCAAGGCTCTTGTCATCTTGAAGATCTGAAAGTGCAAGAAACCGCCTCAAAGATTTAGAAAGAGAGGTATATTGAGCACCATCCATAGCAACGATAAAAAGCGTGTTTTTGTAAACTCTGAAACCTGCGCCGGCTTTCTCAAAAAACTCTCCCGCCAGCCTCTTTCCTTTCTCCGAATCGTAAGTAAACTCAGGAGAAAAAACTGCAAGTTTAAGATTTTTATTGTCCGGGATATCCGAAGAGCTTTCGGGCCAGAGATAAACTTCAAGGGAGTTACCAGCGTTTTTTCGAATGAATTCCTTAAGCGCTTGCTCAACTTTCTCGTTAGAAACTGCCTCCTCTTTATCCACTATCACCCGATTCAGGTTAGGCTGATTTCTAAAAGAATACTGCTTTTTTTCAGAGTGAAAATAATAAAGTTCTTCCTCTAACTTAGCCACAGCATCGCCAACAATTGTCTGAGGAATTCCTTCCCTCAAAAGAGCAACTCGGATTCGCGGCAAAGTTGTTTGCTTCTTTTCTGCTCCACTAAAAGAGTAAAGAAAGACGCTGGTAGCTATGCCCGAGGCAATTCCATATTTTTCATATTCACTTCCCATTTCCTTATCCACTTTAGGAGCCTTGGCATTTTTGCCGGCAATATCCGCAGCGATAACACTATCATATTCGTTGCCGATATGCTTTATAAATTCTCTTCTAATTGCTTGATTTTCCAGATTGACAAGGGAGGATTGAATAAGCGGAGATGAAACTTTTCGTTGGTAAAGGTCTGCCACTACCTGAGCTAAAAGTCTTAATACTCCTCTTGTCCTTTGGAAAGTTGGAAAAGATCCCCAGCGCTCATAAAGAACATCAATTAGTTCAGGATGAAAAGGATAAGCATGTTCTATCCGCTCCCGATACTCAATTTCTCTTACTTCAGATGGAACATCGCTTCCAAGTTTTTGATAAAGTTCAAAATAGCTTTGAGCCACTTTCTTTCTAATGCTCTCCTCTCCTAAATCTTCAAACAATCTTTTGCGAATAACTTCATAAATCTCTAAACCTTCAACCGGTGTATAAACGGCTTCAACCCTACCAAATATTCGCTGCAACTCGCTGAGGGCCCGCTCGCCAGTTTCACCATAGGGAGCACTCGAAGGTAAGGTGCAAACGAGACAGCACTTATTTTTTGATTTAACTGTCTCGGTTATCTCTTGGGAAAAGGCAGAAATTTGGTCGGCGAAGTCCCTGGCTTTTACTACATACTCCACCAGTTCGTCAATTAAAATGAGCACTGGTTCTTCACCTAAAATTTCGCTCAAAACTTCCTTGCCCGGGCTGCGCCGCTTCTCATCGTGTTCTTTTACCTTCTCATAAACTTCCTGCCTGCCCGACAGACGAGCAAGCTGATAAGCAATTTCTCCCCAGGGCGTCCTTCCTTTTATTGGATCAGCCTGAGTTCCAACAAAAACCACCACCTTAGCATCTTTTGAGTCTGGAAGTTTTGAAATAAACTCAATATGTTCCAGCTTGTCTCTGTTTTTTACCGCGTGGTAAAGAGCCAAAAGTGCATGGGTCTTACCGCCACCAAAAGGTGTTTGCAGTTGAATAACAGGGTCGCCTTTTCCATTGCTTAAGCGAGAGAGAACATTTTCCAGCAGGTTTTTTAAGCCTTTGGTTGGGTAAGTCTTTTGAAAAAAAATGCTTTCATCTATATATTCCAAAGGTGCCTTGCCATAAAAAACATCCCCTAGGTCAGCCGCAAAGATTGCCTCGTTCAAACGCCCTTCTTTTATATCCTTATGTGGTGTTGTCACCTGCCACCAGCTTGGTAGTGTCATTACCATCCCTCCCGTTAAAAATTAAACTTCTTTTTACTTATTCCTCAAATAATCTTTGTTGATAAACCTGGGGCTTCACCTCAGCTTTTTTATAGCTTTCCTTTCCATAAAGAAAGCCTTGCAGCATTTGTTTTTCTTTATCTCCTTCAGGCAAGACCTCAGAAATTGCTTGTGCCACCTGCCAGAAATCGTTGTTGTTTAGATTTCCTGTCTCTGAAAGAACTTCAGAGATTGCTTTTTTGTTGTTTTGCTCCCAGTATAGAAGAGAGGCATGAAGCACATCTATCATATTTTCAAATTCTCTTTTCTCCAGAAAATCTTTGCCTCTTCCTTTAGCATCCGATACCAAAATAAACTCTTTCTCTTTTTTAATAAAGCCATTGCCCCAATGCTCTGTAATTTCAATGCCTACAGCCTGCGCTAATTTTCTTGCGTCATCAAAATGCACCTTTGCTGAGTTGTATGTCCAGCGCCAGAGGAGGTAAAATCTCGTCTCTTTATCTATGCCACCTAATTGAGCACTTTTAAGAATCTTGGAAAGGGCATACTCACTTACAACCTTGCGTATATAATCCAGCAGTTCCTTAGCTGAGACTTTTTCACCTGATAACTTCTCCACACTTTCATATTTTCCAAAGACCTCCATTGCTGGTCCTATAGCAGAGATGAAAAAATCGCTTCCGCCTATGCCTTCATTCCAAAACTGCTCAAGTTTTTCTTTTATTCTTTTCTCAATCTCTGGCTTGATTTCGTTAAAGTAGGCGGTGCTTTTTTCAGTTCGTTTGCGGCAGACCATATAGATGGAGGATGCCAACGAGGCAGTTTCTTTAGCTGTAAGCCTAGCTTTCATTTCAGTATGCACAGGCCAGGATGCAGTAATATATAAACCTGAATTGAGAAGAGCATTAATTATCGTCTCCCATGCCTCCGTTGATTTATGAGCAAAAACAATGCAGGCAATGCCTTCTGGCTTTAAAACTCTATACACCTCTTTGAAAGCTTTGGTAATCATTTCCTCAAAAAACTCCTTCGCTTTTTTACCACTTCCGTGCCTTATAGGATTAGAAACTATTTCTTCAGTTTTCGGCACCATTGGTGTTGAGAACAAATCCGGATATAAATCGCCGATGGTTCGTTTAAGCCAGACGTAGAAAAAGTCGGAAAGTTCAGCATAGTTTACATTGTCATAATACGGAGGGTCGGTGATGACAGCATCAAAGTAATTATCGGGATAGGGAAGAGAGGTTGCTGATGCCTGCCCAACATAAGCACTGTTAAAAATTTTCATCCTTTTTCCTCCCAAAAAGCAAGCTATAATCAACCTCCTTTAAAATTTCATCTTTTATCTCATCTCAGAACAATTTAGCTCCGAAAAGGTCAACTTAGCAACCATGCAGTTTCTCAACTTCCTTCCACATCTCAAAGTATTTAAAGCCAATAGGCCTTTCAACTTCAATTAGAACATCCCCATTGCTTCTCCTATTTTCCTCACCCCTTGTAGAGGAACCGAAAGAGCCAATGATTATCACTCCATATTTTTTTCTTATCTCCTCCTTACGCTCTGCCAGTACCTTTTTTTATTTTCTGTAGTTTTTTCATTTTTTCTCGTCTTTGCTTTTTTCTCCTTGCATATAGGATGAGGGTTGGCGCGAATAGGAGTATAAGAGTTGAAAGTTGTACAATGCCTTACCACGTTTAGGTTATATTCTAAGGAATTTGACCAATCTCCCGTAGAACCACTAAATGGATTAGATTCAAAATAATCCCATACCATTGGTAATGCCTGACGGC
>CALKMS010000060.1 GCA_938091145.1 uncultured bacterium | reverse complement strand
TGAGTAGCACTAACTCCCAAAACTTTTTCGTTAAAAAAGAGAGACTCTATTTTCCTTCTTTCTTCTGGGAGATAGCCAGCTCGGTAGGCAACAATTTTGCTTCTTTTTTTGGGTGAAAGCCTCTTTCGAGCCATTTGCAGAATCAACTCGCAAAGGATTTTAGATTTGTTGAAAACCAAAGTTTTGAAACCTTCTTCCGAAAGTTTTTTCAGAAGAAAAGCGGCAATGCTGTTAGCGCTTCTTCTCCTTTCCGCCGTTCTTAACCAAGGTGGATTATAAAAGAAAAAAAACCGCTGAGGCCGGGGAGCCGCATCTTGGTCAACCACCTCAAATTTCTGACCGGTTAATTTCTCGGCAAGCTCTCGAGGGTTAGAAATAGTGGCTGAAGCCATCAAATACTGAGGCTTGGCTCCGTAAAGGTCGATAATTCGGTTTAACCGCCGGAATATCAAGGCAACGTGCGAACCGAAAACCCCTTTTAGAATATGGACTTCATCCACTACAATAAAGGTTAAGTTTTTCAAAAAGTTTGCCCAACGTTGGTGCTGAGGCAATAACCCTAAATTAATAATGTCGGGATTGGAAAGGATAAGCCGCCCTTGTTTCCTTAGATATTGTCTCTCATTTAAAGGAGTGTCTCCATCATAAACCCCAATTTCAATCTCCAAGCCGAGTGAGAGCAGAAAAGAAAGCTGATTTTGGGTTAAGGCTTTGGTGGGAAAAAGATAAAGAGCGGTGGCTTTCTCTTCTGACAAAAGACGGTTCAAAACCGGTAAATGGTAGGCTAAACTTTTCCCGCTAGCCATTCCAGTAACCACCACCAAATTCTTCCCCTTGCTTGCCAGCTCAAAAGCTTCAAGCTGATGCTGATAGAGTTTGTTTATGCCGACTTCAATTAAAGCTTTTTTGAGCTGAGGCGAAAGCGGAGGAAATGGCACGTAAGTCGCTTTCTTTTCTTTAAGAAGACGCTTTTTTAGCTTTCCGTTTTTATTCAAGCTTTGGTTTATAATTTGAAAGAGATTATCTTTACAGTATTTCATTTTATAGCTAAAATTTTATCAGTTTAGTTGTCTAATTTTTGCTTTTAAACACTCAGGATTTGCAAGGGGAGAAAATGAGTGTGTTAGATTTCTTAAAAAGGAAAAAAAGATTAGCGCCAGAAGAGGTTGCATCTCTGACTGTAGAAAAGTGCATGAGGAAAGAAATTGTGAGCGTAAGGCCGGATGAAACTTTAGAAACTGCTATCTCTAAAATGCAGGAAGAGGGTGTTAATTTCTTGGTGGTTGCCGAAGGAAATAGCTTGAAAGGGGTTTTAACTGACGGTGACATTCTTTCAGCCATTTACAAAAGAAAAGTTTCCCCTGCCGAACTAAAAGTTGCCGAAGTGATGAGTACAAAGCTTCTAACTATCAAACCTACCGACACTCTCCTTCAAGCTTTAGAATTAATGGTAGCAAACAGAATTCGGCGTCTGCCAGTGGTCGAAAATGAGAGGCTGATCGGTTTAATCTCCCTCACTGACATTGAGGAAGTGAGTGGTTACAACTTAACTTTTTCCATCGTTTAATGCTAATTTAACTCTATCGAAAAAATTCCTTTTTCAAACTAGTTTTAGCTTGACTAACTCCTCAGCAATCTGGACAGCGTTCAAAGCCGCTCCTTTTCGAAGGTTATCAGCAACTATCCACAGGTTCAATCCAGATTTGACTGACTCATCACGTCTAATTCGACCGACAAAACAAAAATCAGTGCCTTCAGCCATCAAGGGCATCGGATAGATGCTTTTGCCGGGGTCATCTTCTACCTTTACTCCCGGCGCTTCTTTTAAAATTTTTCTAACTTCTCTGAGTTCAAAAGATTTCTCCAGTTCGAGATTAACCGATTCCGAATGAGAAATGAATACTGGCACTCTAACACAGGTTGAAGTTATTTTAATGGAATAATCATTCAAGATTTTTCTGGTCTCATTAACCAGCTTCATCTCCTCTTTAGTGTAAAGGTTATCGAGAAAAACATCGATCTGGGGAATAAGGTTAAAAGCTATCTGATGAGGGTAAACTTCCTTTTCAATCGGCTCGCCAGCAAGGAATGAAGCTGATTGTCTTCTCAGCTCCTCAATAGCCCGCCTGCCCGTCCCTGAAACTGACTGGAAAGTGGTCACCACCATACGCCTTATCCGATAAAGCTGGTGAAGTGGGTTAATCACAACTACCAACTGAATAGTCGAGCAGTTAGGGTTAGCAATAAGCCCTTGGTGAGTTTTTAAGGCCCCAATATTAACCTCCGGGACAACGAGAGGAACATTTTCTTCCATTCGAAAGGCACTGCTATTGTCAATTACTACACAACCAGCCTTAACTGCTTCTGGTGCAAGAGCTTTGCTGACTGAGGCTCCCGCCGAAAAAAGAGCGATATCAAGATCATTAAACTCAATAGGCTTGGCTTCTCTAACTTTAATCCTTTCACCCTCAAACTCAAACTCTCGACCGGTTGAACGTGCAGAAGCCAAAAGCTTTAAATCGGCTATAGGAAATTTTCTCTGAGCCAGGACTTTTATCATCTCCTGGCCAACAGCCCCGGTTGCCCCAACAATACCCAAACGATAACCCATTAAACTTCTTCACCTTCTTTAATATCTTCCAGAGCAAGATTAAACGCTCGATGAAGAGCCTGAACTGCTTTATTAACCTCGGAAGCTTTTATGACACAGGAAATTTTAATAGTTGAAGTGCTAATCATCTCAATGTTAATGTTTTGATCCGCTAAAGCCTTAAACATTTGAGCAGCAACACCCGGATGGGTTCTCATTCCAGCTCCGACAAGTGAGACTTTAGCAATCTCTGAATCCACCTCAATCCCTTTGGCTCCCAGCTCCAGGCAAACTTCCTTCAAAACTGCTTCAGCTCGCCTAAGATCAGTCCGCTCAACTGTAAAGGAAATATCAGTAGTGCCAGCTTGGCTGATGTTCTGAATAATCATATCGACATTAATCTGAGCTTGAGCCAGTGCTCCAAAGATTTTAGCTGCTACACCAGGGCGATCCGGAACTTCCCTGATAGTTAATTTAGCTTCTGAAACATCAAAAGTTACCCCACTGATAATCGGTCTTTCCACTCCTATCTCCTCCTCTCCAGTAATTAAGGTACCGCCACTTTCACTAAAGCTTGACTTAACAAGAATTCTAACTTTAAAGTTCCGGGCATACTCAACCGCTCGGGTTTGCATTACCCGCGCACCAGTTGCTGCCATTTCCAACATTTCTTCGTAGGAGATTTTCTTCAAAAGGCGGGCCTGAGGAACTATTCTTGGATCAGCGGTGAAAACACCTTCTACATCAGTATAAATCTCACAGAGATCAGCTTTTAAAGCCGCAGCTAAAGCAATAGCAGTCAAATCAGATCCGCCGCGGCCTAAAGTAGTAATGTCGTCTGCATCAGTAACTCCTTGAAAACCAGTTATCACCACAATTTTCCCCTCTTTTAACTCTCGATTAATTCTTTCGGTATCAATCTCCAAAAGCTTTGCTTTAGTATGAACATTGTCAGTTTTAATTCCCGCTTGGAGTGCATTCAGAGAAATAGCTGGATAACCCAGAGTTTGAAGAGCCATTGAAAGCAAAGCTGCTGACACCTGCTCGCCAGTAGCAAGTAACATGTCAAGCTCTCGAGGAGAAGGAGAGGAGCTGATCTGATGGGCCATTTCAATCAGACGATCAGTGGTATCGCCAAGAGCAGAGACAACCACCACTAATTTAGTCCCCGAATCAAAAACTGAAGCGACTTTCCGGGCGACCTGTTTAATCCGAGAAGCATTTGCAACCGATGTCCCCCCAAATTTCTGAACAATGAGACCCAAAGTTCCTCCTAAATAAGAGGGAATTTTATCAACCTTAAGCCCAATTAACAACCCTTGAAGTGATTGCTTGAAAAAATTAAAAGCTTGTTGGGTCACGAACTTTATTTCAAACTATTTCAAGCCATATTTTGCTCCTTTTCTTTCTAAAACCCTAAGAAACGCTTCCACTAACTCGGGGTCGAACTGAGTTTCCGCGCACTTTTTAATTTCCTCAATCGCTTCTTCGATGGAGCGAGCTTTTCGATAAGGTCGGTCGCTAGTCATTGCTTCGAAAGCATCAGCTAGCGACAAGATGCGCGCCCCGAGAGGAATTGACTTCCCTTTAAGCCCTTCCGGATACCCACTTCCGTCATAGTGTTCGTGATGATATTTAATGGTGGGCACCACATCTCCAAGAAAAAGCAAAGGAGTTAAAATGCTGGCTCCAATTGCTGGGTGATCTCTTATCCTCCTCATTTCACTATCATTAAGACGAGCTGGCTTTAAAAGAATATCATCAGGTATGCCAATCTTTCCAACATCATGAAGGTAAGCAGCTACTTCAATTTCATGAATAGCATTTGGTGAAAGTTTGAGCTCCCGAGCTAACTCAACGGCGAGTTCAGCCACTCTCTCAGAGTGACCACGAGTATAAGGATCACGTGCATCAATAGCAATCGCTAAAGACCGAACAATTCCGAGGTAAGCCTTTTCCAGCGAGTCGAAGAGATTAGCGTTTTCAATAGCAACTGCTGCTTGCTGGGCTAAAGTAGTCAAAACCTGCAAATCATCGGTAGTGTAGTCCATATCCAAACTGGCAGCAAAAATTGCCCCCAAAGTTCTGCCTTCAGCGATCATTTTTTGAGCCATCACTGATTTAAAAGGAGCGGTTTTTTTATAGTCTTTTTCCAAAAGGTTGTTTTTAAGCTTAAGCTCGGGAAGAAATTCCTCTTCTAATATTTTCTCTCCCTCCCCAATAACCCGCGAGCTTTTGCTGCATTGCCCAAGTTTAAAATTCTCACTTTCCCTTTCGTAAAGGTAAACGCAGATAATGTCAGCATCGAAAACGCGCCGAGCGCTTTCGGTCAATACGAGAAGAATCTCATCAACGTTAAAAGTTGAGCTGATAGTCAAAGCAATATCGTAAATCACTGAGAGCTCAAAAAGCTTGTGATTTAAAGCTTCCCTCTGATTCTTTATTTGTTCGGTCATCCGGTTGAAAGCTTCTGACAAAGCTTCAATCTCATCCCCAGTCTTGATGCGCGACTTCACGTTATAATTACCTCTCTCAACCTCTCCCAAAGCTTTAACTAATGAGTTAACCGGAGAAGCTATAAAATGCCCCAAAAAATAAGAAAAGAACGCGATTATCAGCAACAAAAGGAGATTAAGAAAAACTACGTTAAAAATCAGGGTTCTCACCGCGCTGACAACTGGTTGCCCGCTTATCTCGAGAACTATTGAGCCGGCCGGCAAATCATTTAAATAAAAAGGAGAGTAAATAGCATAAGATAGCTTCCCTCTGACTATTTCTCGACGTTGATATGTTTTTTCTTCTTCAAACGCCTTTTTAATAAGCTCAAAACTAGGTTTATAGTTATAGTTAACACCCAATACCCTGGAAACTGGTTGTTTTGAGCCAGCAACAAAAAGGAAAAAATTAGCCTGATTATTTAAAACCTTCTCCTTTATTTCTTTAGTTCGAATTTTTTTCCCCAATAGAATAAGTCCACTGATTCCCTGAGGATGATAAAGTGGAGCCACCACCATCAAATTCCCCCGGAAAAAAGCGGAATAGTTCATTTCCATCAAACCAGCCTTAACAAGTTCAAAACGG
>CALKMS010000059.1 GCA_938091145.1 uncultured bacterium | reverse complement strand
CGGACTTCTAATCCGAGGGCCGCAGGTTCGATTCCTGCCGGGCGCGCCAGTCTAAGTGTCCTGTTTTAAGCTTAAAAGTTGCAGTGACAAGCATAAAAATTTAAAATTTAGAGCTGTAATTTACTTGGGTCGTTAGCTCAGCTTGGTAGAGCAGGGGACTCTTAATCCCAAGGTCGCAGGTTCGATCCCTGCACGACCCACCAGCTTTTCTTTGATCAAAAATGCTGGTTTAGTGAAAAGCTTGTTTGTCCTTTGATAAAATAAAGTCGCGTTAAATTATGAATGAAGAGCCGAGGTGGCGGAATTGGCAGACGCGCGAGACTTAGGATCTCGTGGTCGAAAGACTGTGCGGGTTCAAATCCCGCCCTCGGCACCATAGATTAGAGGAGGAGATTTTATTTTGAGTAGTTGAACTTTTCTGATTAAAGAATAGGAGGTCTGAGTTTATCGTTTTTAGTGGCCAGATTGAGCTTTAATTGTTCTCAAATTTTCGGTTCGTTGGTAAACTATTCTTGTTTTTTGTTTTTTGATGGTTAATTTTTTATCTGCTCATCACGAGCAGGTATGCTCATTTTGGATGGGTTTGGCTTGCTCGGGTGGGTGTGGTGCTCAAGTTTAATTAACGAATAAAAATGAGGTGATTGATGGAGGCAAAACTTGAAAAACAAGAGAAGAATCGGATCTGGGCAGAAGTTCAAGTAGAAAGCAGAGAGACTGATTTTGGTTTCAAACAAGCCTATCGAAAGTTATCTGAAAGGGTAATGGTTCCGGGCTTTCGCAAAGGCAAAGTTCCTCCGGAGATAATTAAAAGAAGAGTCGGAGAAGCAGCGATTTTGGCCGAAGCTTTAGAAATCATGCTACCGAAGTTTTATCTCCAGGCTGTGAATAAATTGAACCTTAAGCCTATCGATAGGCCTAAAGTTGAGCTTGTTTCGGCCCGCGAGGGAGAAAACCTTGTTTTCAAGTTTGAGGTTGAAGTTAAACCCGAGGTTATAGTTGAAAACTATCTCGGCGTCGAAGCTGAAAAATTACCTGATGAAGTCACCGAAGAAGAGGTTGAGGAGCAGTTAAATATTCTTAGAAATCGCTTTGCTACTTTGAAGCCAGCCGGAAGCCGGCCGATAAAAAAGGGTGACTTTGTAGTAATGAGTTTCACGGGTAAGATAAACGGTCAGGTGCTTGAGTCGGCAACTGCTCAGGATTTTGTTGTCGAACTTGGCAAGGGTTACTTGATGCCGGGTTTTGAGGATAAGATTTATGGAGCAAAACCTGGTGATGTTTTAGAATTTTCTTTGAGCTTTGAAGAAAATTATTTTGCTAAAGAGGTTGCAGGCAAGACTGTCGATTTTCAAGTGGTTGTCAAAGAACTTAAAGAAAAAGTTTTACCTGAAGCCAACGACGAGTTTGCTAAACAGGTTGGAGCTTATAAGAGCCTCGATGAGCTGAAAGCAAAACTTAGGGAGCAACTGGGTTTTTTTAAGAAGCAGCAATCCGAGTCTCTTTTTCGGGAGGCAGTTTTGAATCAGGTCGTTAAAAGAGCACAGGTTGATGTACCAGAAACTTTAATTAATCGGAAGATAGAGGAAATGGTTCGTTTGCTTGAATTTCGAGTTCGAAGAGAAGGATTGACTCTTGATCGCTACCTTGAGGAAACAGGTAAAACAATTGAAGACTTAAGAAAAGAGTATCGTTCTCAAGCAGAATATAAGGCTAAAACCGAGCTCGTCCTAGAAAAAATAGCTGAAAAGGAAGGTATAAAAGTTACGGAAAAAGATATTGACGAAGAAATTGAGCTTTTTGCTCGGCGCACTGGAACTACTCGAGAAAAGCTTAAAGAAGAAATGATAAAAAATAATGAAATACCTATTCTGGAGTATGACGTTCTTTTAAAAAAGACGTTAAATTACTTGGTTGAAAACGCTAAAGAGGTTAAAATAGAAATAAGCAAGGAAAGTAAAACTGAAAAAGGAAGCGAGGTAAAGAAAAGTGGGACTGATACCAATAGTAGTAGAGCAGACAAATAGGGGTGAGCGTTCCTATGATATTTACTCGCGGCTCCTATCAGAGCGAATAGTTTTTCTTGGCAATGAAATTGATGACCATGTTGCCAATGTAGTTATTGCTCAGTTAATCCATTTGGAATCAGAAGACCCTGAAAAAGATGTTTTTCTTTACATTAACTCGCCTGGTGGTTTAATCACTGCTACTTTGGCAATTTACGATACAATGCAGTATATAAAGTGCGATGTCTCAACTATTTGCATTGGGCAAGCAGCAAGCGGGGCAGCTGTTTTATTGGCGGCTGGTGCTAAAGGAAAGCGCTTTGCTCTTCCAAATTCTCGGGTTTTAATTCATCAACCTCATGGGGGTGTGCAAGGTCAAGCAACAGATATTGATATTCAAGCGAGAGAAATTTTGCGTTTACGCAAAGTTTTAGATGAAATCCTTTCTAAACACACTGGTCAACCATTAGAAAAAGTTCAAAAAGATACGGAGCGAGATTTTATAATGTCAGCCGAAGAGGCAATGAAATATGGTATCATTGATGAAGTAGTAACTCATAGGAAGTAGGTGGGCGATGGCGAGGTTTAGTGAGAGTGAGCATTTGAAGTGTTCGTTTTGTGGAAAGACTCAACGTCAGGTGAAAAAGCTAATTGCTGGCCCCGGCGTTTATATTTGCGATGAATGTGTTGACCTTTGCAATGAGATTTTAGAAGAAGAGTTAGATGCTGAGAGAGAGATCAAACTTGAGGAGCTTCCAAAACCAAAGCAGATTTATGAGTATCTAAATCAGTATATAGTTGGCCAGGAAAGAGCCAAAAAAACTCTAGCTGTTGCAGTTTACAATCATTACAAAAGAATTTACAAGGTTCACCATCACGACGAAGTTGAACTACAAAAAAGCAACATTTTACTTTTGGGTCCTACGGGTTGTGGTAAAACTCTTTTAGCTCAGACACTCGCTCGGTTTTTAAATGTTCCTTTCGCCATAGCTGACGCTACTTCTCTTACTGAAGCTGGCTATGTAGGAGAAGATGTAGAAAACGTTCTTCTGCGGTTGATTCAGGCAGCTGATTATGATGTGAAGAGAGCGGAGAGTGGCATAATTTACATTGACGAGGTGGATAAAATTGCTCGGAAATCAGAAAGCCCATCGATAACTCGTGATGTTTCTGGTGAAGGTGTTCAGCAGGCTTTGCTAAAAATCTTAGAGGGGACAGTGGCTAATGTTCCGCCTCAGGGAGGCCGGAAGCATCCTCATCAAGAGTTTATTCAAATAGATACCACCAATATTCTTTTTATTCTTGGTGGTGCTTTTGTTGGCTTGGAAGAGATTATCGAATCACGAATCGGCAAAAAAGGAATTGGTTTTGGTGTCGAGGTTAAAAGCCGCAAAGAAAAACCACTTGGTGAAATTTTGTCTCAGGTTTTGCCTGAAGACTTGATAAAGTATGGTATGATTCCAGAGTTTGTTGGCCGGGTCCCGGTTATTACAGCTGTTGACAATCTGACCGTTGATGACCTGGTAAGAATCTTAACTGAGCCACGCAACTCTTTAGTCAAGCAGTATCGAAAGATTTTTGAGTTGGATAATGTAGAGCTGGTTTTTACTGAAGATGCCTTAAAAGCCATTGCCAAGAAAGCATTTAAGAGAGCTAGTGGGGCTCGGGGCCTCCGGGCGGTTTTAGAAGAAGCTTTATTGGGAGTAATGTACGACATACCTTCGATGCCTGAAGTTAAAAAGTGTATTATTACAAAAGAAGTGATTGAGAAAAAAGCTTCTCCAACGCTTATTAGTGACGAAAAAGGGGTCATATCTCTTTAAACCTTTTTCCTTTTTTGTTATCTTAAGTTTTATTTTTTAATTGATTGATATGGTGAAGGTTTTTTCTTAACAAATGGAGAGTTTGCCAAAAGCTTATGACCATAAAAAAGTGGAAGAAAAGTGGTACCAGTTCTGGCTTGATCAGGGACTATTTGAGGCAAAGGTTAATTTTGAAAAGCGAAGCTTTTCAATTGTAATTCCCCCGCCAAATGTGACAGGCTCTCTTCATATGGGTCATGCCTTAAACAACACTTTACAGGACATTCTCATTCGTATAAACCGTATGAAAGGTTACGAAACCCTTTGGCTTCCTGGAACCGATCATGCAGGGATTGCGACTCAAAATGTTGTTGAGCGTGAGATAGCGAAGGAGGGCTTGAGTCGAGAGGATTTAGGTAGGGAAAAGTTTGTTGAGCGGGTGTGGGCTTGGAAAGAGATTTACGGGGCAACCATAATCAATCAACTCAAGAGATTGGGTTGTTCTTGCGATTGGAATCGAGAGCGTTTCACAATGGATGATAAATATTCAAGAGCGGTCAAGAAGGTGTTTGTCAGTTTGTACAGTGAAGGGCTAATTTATCGGGGGGATTATATTATAAACTGGTGCCCGCGATGTTTGACAGCTCTTTCTGATCTCGAGGTTGAGCGAAAAGAGATTGTTGGTGAGCTTTATTATTTAAAATACCCATTGAAGGGCGAAGACAAATTTGTTTCAGTGGCCACTACTCGTCCGGAAACAATGCTGGGCGATACAGCTGTAGCTGTTTCACCTAATGATGAGCGTTACCGGGAACTGATCGGTAAGATCGTGGTTTTGCCGCTGGTGGGAAGGGAGATACCGGTAATTGCTGACGAGGCAGTGGTTGAAGAGTTTGGCACTGGAGCAGTAAAGGTTACGCCGGCTCACGATTTTAACGATTTTGAAATAGCTCGCCGTCATAGTTTACCCTTAATTAATATTTTTGATGAAAAGGCAGTGGTGAATGAAAACGGCGGCAAATATGAGGGGCTTGATAGGTACGAAGCTCGAAAACGGGTTGTCGAAGACTTAAAAAGCCAAGGATTATTAGAAAAAGTGGAAACTTATCAGATACCTCTTGGTGTTTGTTATCGTTGTTCGACCGCGGTTGAACCTCGACTTTCCAAACAGTGGTTTGTCAAAATGAAACCACTGGCTGAACCTGCAATTGAAGTGGTCCGCCAAGGCAAAGTTAAATTTTATCCTAGGAAGTGGGAGAAGATTTATTTTGATTGGATGGAAAACATTAGGGACTGGTGTATTTCCCGCCAGCTATGGTGGGGTCATAGAATACCCGTCTGGTACTGTGAGGATTGCAAAGAGGAATTGGCATCTGAAGAAGAGCTGACAAGTTGTCCAAAATGCGGTTCGAGCCAGATTAAGCAAGATGAAGATGTACTGGATACCTGGTTTTCTTCAGCTCTTTGGCCATTTGTTACTCTCGGTTGGCCAGAAAGAACACCTGAACTTTCTTATTTTTATCCGACAAGCGTTTTAGTAACTTCCCATGACATAATCTTTTTTTGGGTGGCTAGGATGATTATGATGGGCTTAAAGTTTATGGGTGATGTTCCTTTCTATAATGTTTTAATTCACACTTTGGTTCGCGACCAGTTTGGGCAAAAAATGAGCAAGTCAAAGGGCAACGTTATTGATCCTTTGGAAATGATTGAAAAGTATGGGACGGATGCGTTGCGTTTTACGTTGACTGTTTTGGCGGTTCCTGGTCGGGATATTTATCTTTCTACTGACCGTGTAGCTGGCTATCGCGACTTTTGTAACAAAATTTGGAATGCTGCACGGTTTGTTTTAATGAATGTTGGTGGAAAACGGCGAAAACCCGAAAAAAATGAACTCAGCTGGGCTGATAGCTGGATTCTTCACTCCTTTACTCGATTAAATTTTGAAGCTGAGCGGGCGATTGAGGAGTACGATTTTAGCCGTCTGGCTCGTCTTCTCTATGATTTTTTCTGGGATGATTTTTGCGATTGGTATCTTGAGATAAGCAAGATTGAACTTTATCGCGGAAAAGAAGAAAGGAAAGAAATAGTAAGGTGGGTTCTTCTTTATATTTTGGAACGTTATTTGCGACTGCTTCACCCGATAATGCCCTTTATAACTGAAGAAATTTGGCAGCTTTTACCGGAAATCGAAGGGCAGAGCATCATGGTCACAACTTATCCTAAAGGGGATGAACAGTGGATTAATGAAGGAATTGAACGCTTTGCAGAAGTGTTTAAAGCAGTGGTTAATGGTGTAAGGTCTGTTAAAGCCGCTTTGGGTGTTCCTTTTGGACGAAAGGTTGATTTGTTTTTGAAGCCGCCAGATGAAGACCGGGAGAGATTTTTACGTAGCTCAGCAGAAGCTATCGCTTTCCTTTCTCGCTCTAATTCTCCCCAAATTAGCCGGATGTTGGAAAAACCATTGAACGCTGCCTTTACGGTGGAAAAGGGAGTTGAAATTTATTTGCCACTGGAGGGTTTGGTTGACTTGGTTGAGCAAAGAAAAAAACTTTTAAAAGAGCTTGAGAAAACCAAAAAGACTATAAGTCAGCTTGAAAGCAAGCTCAAAAATAATGCTTTTTTGAGTAAAGCTTCACCTGAAGTGGTGGAAAAAGTCAGGTTAAAGTATAAAGAAGAGCTAGAAACCCAAGAGAGATTGGAAAAGTTACTTAATCAGCTAGGATAATGGATATTTTTAAAAAAATATATGATTTTTTAACTTCGCCGCTTTTTATTGCATTTCTCCGCTTTAATCTTTATTTTCTTTTCGCACTCTGGCTAAGTTTAGTAATATGGACTTATCGCGACGCTAAAAGGAGAGGTAGTTTTGCTTTTTTTTGGGCTCTTACCGTTTTGGTGTTTAATTTTTTTGGTTGGATAATTTTAGCAAGTATCTCTACACCTTCAACTGTTCTAATGCTTGGTTTACTAAAAAATGAATT
>CALKMS010000058.1 GCA_938091145.1 uncultured bacterium | reverse complement strand
CAATCAAGATTGTAGCAACCTTAAAAAAGAGTTTGGAAGATTTAAATTCATAAACTATCCAGAAAAGTAGAATCAAAAAAGAGTAAACAAGAGCCAGAATTACCTTAGGTTCGTTAAAAAGAAAACCGCCCCATAAAGCTTTCATAATGTAAGCCCCCAGCGCTGACTGAATAAACCAGAAAATTACAGCCACTGTTTCCAAGCTGCTCGCCCAGTAAATAAGATCTTTCCGCCAGAAAGAAACCAGACTTGCGCCAGCAGCAATAAAGAAAAAATAAGCAGCGTTGCGAGCAACTGAACCATGGAAATAAATCAACTTGACCCAATTATGGATAGTTTTTTCAGCTGGAACCAAAAGAGAAAAGATAACAGCCAAAAAAATAAAAATCCAAAACAACCACCAACTAAGAGTAAATTGGCTTTCTTTGTTTTTACTTTTTTCAACTTTAACCACCGCAATCTCCCCCTTCACCCTTCAAGATTTCTATTCCATGTTTCACCACGGGTAAAACAACTTTAAAGTTTTCTACCGCTCCCTTAGGGCTACCGGGCAAATTAATTATCAAAGTTTTTTTTCTAATTCCCGCTAAAGCTCGAGAAAGCATAGCGGTTGGTGTCTTTTTTAAGCTTGCGGCTCTCATAGCTTCGGTCAAGCCCGGTGCTTCCCTTTCGATAACTTCTCTTGTAGCTTCCGGCGTAATATCACGGAGAGAAAAGCCAGTACCACCGGTAGTCAAAATTAAATCAGCTAGCCCATTGTCAGCAATGTTTCTAAGTTCTTCCACAATCAGCTCTTTTTCATCAGGAAGTACTTTAAAATAAGTCACTTCGCCCTGATTGCTACTAACTAACTCTTCTAAAGCCGGTCCGCTTCGATCTTCTCTCTTTCCTTGATAACCTCTATCAGAAATGGTTAAAATTGCTACTTTTACCCCTTTAAGCACCACTAACCTCTTCCATCAAATTTAAAAACTCATTTGAAAACAATTTTATCTAATCCTCATTTCAAGCTTGTTTTTTTCTTTTGGTTCATTCTTTTTTCAAGACCTTTATTTCATCACCAACTTTTACATTTCCGCCCTGCAAAACCCGTGCAAAAATTCCTTCCCGAGGCATTACACAATCGCCTGCCTGATAATAAATAGCACATTTTGTATGGCAAACTTTACCAATTTGGGAGATCTCAAGCAACACTTCTTCTCCCACCTTTAAACGAGTTCCGAGCGGCAAAGATAACAAATCCAAACCTTGAGTGGTAATGTTTTCAGCAAAATCACCTGGATTGACATTGAACCCCATTTTTCGCATCTTCTCAATGCTTTCCAGAGCCAACAAGCTAACCTGGCGATGCCAACCAGCAGCATGGGCATCCCCTTCAAATCCTTGCCCGGCAACCAAGCAACCTTGGCCAACAGGCTTTTTCTTTACACTTTTTCTAGCGCTAATGTTAACCGAAACTACTTTACCTTTACCACTTAAAATCACCGCTTTTCCCACCCCTTTTCTCTTCCAGATGAATCTCAGTTATTACCATCTGCTTATCAACCGCTTTACACATATCATAAATTGTTAAAGCAGCAATGGTTGTGGCTGTTAAAGCTTCCATTTCCACACCAGTCCTGTCGACAGCCCAAACAGTTGAGATAATCCTAAGCGCATTCTCCTGAGGCAAAGCTTCAATTTCCACCTCAATATTGGTCAAGCGGAGCGGATGGCAAAGAGGAATTAAATCCGAAGTTTTTTTAGCCGCCGTGATACCTGCCAGGCGAGAAACAGTCAAAACATCCCCTTTAGGAATTTTGCCCTCCAAAATTAGCTTCAGAGTCTCGGCTGCCATTAAAATCTTCCCCGTTGCCCGAGCTACCCGTTGAGTTTCATTTTTCTGACTAACATCAACCATTTTTGCTCTTCCCTTCTCATCTAAATGAGTAAGTTTTTTACCTTTCATCCTCCCACCTCCCTTAAGCCTTTTCCTTTTATCTTACCCCCAGCTTTAAAGCGATTTTCTGGTTTTTCACGCAAAGCTCGCAAGATGAGAGCGCCGACTTCTTCATCAGTTGCTCCCTGGCGAAGTGGTGTCTTTAAATCTACTGACCAGTCGGAAAATAGACAAGGTTTAAGCTTTCCATCAGCTGAAACTCTCAAACGATTGCAAGATGAACAGAAATGTTCAGTATAAGGGCAAATAAAACCGATCGAACCTTTCATTCCTTTTAGCTTGTAATATCTAGCCGGACCGGCTCCTTTAGGCGGTTCCGCCTTTTCAAATAGGCCGTAAGCAGCCAGGCGCACACGGGCATCAGCACATGAGACAAAATGGTCTCTGGCCGGAGAAAACTCCATCAACTCAATAAAACGAACATGAACAGGTAATCGACTCGCTAACTCAACAAAAGGAGCTAAGTCGTCATTCAAACCTTTCAGCAAGACGACATTAATTTTTATCGGTGAGAAACCTTTTTCCAATGCCAGATTCAATCCTTTTAAAACTTGATTCAGGTCACCCCCACCCGTGATCTCAGCATACTTTTTTTGATCCAAAGTATCGATGCTAATGTTTAACCGCCTCAAACCTGCTTCCCAAAGATCATCAATAAAGTGAGATAGCAAAAGGCCATTAGTAGTCAGCGAAACATCCTTTATCCTGTCGAGCTCCACCACAGATTTAATAAACTGTGAAAGGTTTTTTCTCATTAAAGGTTCTCCCCCCGTTATCCGAAAGCGATTAATTCCCATTTCCAAAGCTATTTTCACCAACCGCAAAAGCTCCTCATAGGAAAGTATTTCATTGTGCGGTATAAAACGAAATTCCTTCTGAGGCTGGCAATAAAAACAGCGCAAATTACACCGATCAGTAACAGAGATCCTCATATAGTTAATTTTACGATTAAAGCTGTCTTTCATGTCTCACCACTCCACCAAATGAACTTGAACTCTGTCGCCAGGTTGCACAAACTCAACTTCAGCGGGGATCAAAGCCAACCCATTGGCTCGAGTTAGCGTTTTTAACACCCCGGAGCCCTGAGAACCAACACTTTCAGCCAAATACTCGCCGTTTTGATAAGTTAGTTTTACCCTCAAAAAGTTAAGCCGACCTTTCTTTTTTTTGACCTCATGCTTCATTTTAGCTTGAATTTCTATCGGTAGATAATCTTTTCGGCCTGAAAGAAGTTTTAAAAATGGCCGAACATACTCTTCAAAAGAAATAGCCACCGCTCCTGGGTTTCCCGGCAAACCAAAAAGATACCTTTTTTTCTTCTCTTCCTTAACATAAAAAGTTAAAGGCTTGGCTGGCTTTTGAGCTACTTTCCAGAAAATTCTTCTCGCTCCCAATTTTTCAAAAACCTCTTTTACCAAGTCATAATCGCCCATGGAAACGCCGCCAGTGGTTAGAATCACATCGCACTTCTTAAGGGCCTTTTTTAAAGTAACCACCATTTCTTCCACATCATCCGCTACCACCCCAAAATCTACAGGTATTGAATTAGTTGAAGCAATTTGAGCTTGCAAGGCGTAAGAATTACTATTTCTGATAAATCCAGGTCTTAAAGGCTGATCTATCTCTAAAAGCTCGCTGCCAGTAGCAACTACCCCCACTACCGGCTGGCGGTAAACTTTTACAAAGGAAAAACCAAGAGCAGCCAGTAAACCAACTACCGGAGAAGTTATCAGAGAACCTTTTTCCAAAACTATTTCACCTTCTCTCACATCCTCACCTTTAAATCGGATGTTTTCTCCTTTTTTAACTTTCCTAAAAACAACTATTTGAGAAGGTTTCTCATCCACTTCTTCTCGTGGAATAACAGCATCGGCACCGGGCGGAACAGGAGCACCCGTCATTATTTTAGCCGCCTGTCCCTTCTTAACCGGCAAATTTTGAAAATTGCCAGCCGCTTCTTCACTCACTAACTCTAAAATCACCGGTTGATTGTCTTTGGTATCCTCACTTCTCAAAGCATAACCATCCATCGCCGAATTGTTGAAAGAAGGTAAGGAATGAGGAGCGACTATGTTTTCAGCTAAGACCCGATGATAAGCCTTTTTAAGCGCTACTTTTTCCTCCTCTAAAACCCTTGCTTCTTTAAATACATGATTCCGAGCTTCTTCGTAACTTATCATCTTACCTCCTTCGAATCTAAATTCAAAAAATCAATGCTATGAACAGCTGTAGCTTTTACTCCAGCCCATACTTTTTCACCTTCTTTAAGCCCCAACTCTTCCCAGGCAGCCTGAGTAAGGCTGGCCTTTAAAAGGAAACCACAATCTATTTCAAGCCGAAAAAGGCGTCCGAAAGATTGAGCTCTTAAAATCTGTCCTTGAAACCAGTTTCTTACGCTGCTTTCCACCCTTTGGCGGGCAATTAAAACATCTTCGGGTTTAATAAAAAGCATAGTTTCTTTACCTTCCACTCCATTTCCACTAGCCACAAATTCTTGCTTTCCCACTTCGACAATTAATAATCCATCCTTTTTTTCTTTTATTTTCCCCCTTAAAACCGTTTCTACTCCCACCAAACGAGCCACTTCAGAACTAATCGGATAATTGAAAACCTCTTCCAATTTTCCTTCCTGAACAATTCGACCCCTAATTAATATAGCCACTCTATTTCCTAAAAACACCGCCTCTTCTCGATGATGAGTAACTAAAACTGTAGTCTGGTTAGTATTCTCAATTATTTGTTTAAGCTCCAAAATTTTCTCCTCCCGGGTAGGATGGTCAAGAGCAGAAAAAGGTTCATCAAGAAACAAGATTTCAGGCTCTAAAATGAAAGCCCGAGCTAAGTGCAACCGCTGCGCTTCCCCTTCTGAAAGAGTTTGGGCCTTGCGCGAGAGGATCCCTGAAAGAGAAAAAAGCTCAACTATCTTCTCTAATCTTTCCTTTATCAAAGCCCGCGGTGCTTTTCTGATTCTTAAGCCAAAAACTAGGTTTTCTTCAACACTCCCTTTAAAAAAAAGAGGTCGGGGAAGTAATAAAGCCATTTTTCTCCTTATTAATAAGCTATTCCTATAATTAATTTTCTGGTTTTCAAAAAAAATTTCTCCTTTTGAAGGTCTCTCCACTAAAGCCATTATCCTCAAAAGTGAACTCTTACCTGAACCATTAGGACCATAAATAATCAGACAATCGCCACCAAAAACCTTTAAATTTTCAATTTCTAACACTTTTTTTCCGTCATAAAACTGTTCTACACCTCTTATCTCCAACTTCGGTAAGACCACTTTTCCTCTCCCTTTTGTTGAAAGTAAGTAAGCAAATAGTTAACCAGGTAGCTCAAGAAAAGTAAGACCAGAGAAAGAGCAATTGCCACTTCAAACTTTCCCATCCGAGTGCTCTGAACAATCGCAGTGGTCAAAACCCTCGTGTAGCCCTGAATATTTCCTCCAACCATCAAAACTGCTCCTACTTCAGAAACTACAGCACCAAATCCCGCCATAATGGCCGCCAGTGTTGCCAAGCGAGCTTCTTTCAATATAACCAGCAATAACTGCAAAGTAGAGGCACCTAAGGCCCGAGCTTGAAAAACCACAAGGGGGTCAATTTGTTGAACCGCGGCTATAGTAAAACCAGTAATAATAGGAAAAGCGATAATAGTCTGAGCTATCACCATCGCTTCCGGAGTGTAAATCAAACCAAGCCATCCTAAAGGACCGCTCCGCCAAAGAAGAAGTGCAATAAAAAGACCGACAACCACTGGTGGCAAACCCATACCTGCATTAATCAAAGAAATCAAGAAGTTGCGCGCCGGAAACCGCCCAAGAGCTAACAAAACCCCTAATGGCAAACCGAGAATCAGAGCAATAAAGGTTGAAAACCCAGAAACTTTTAAGGTTAAAAGTGTCACTTCAACCACTTCAGGGTCGAAAGAAATTAAAATCTCAATTGCTCTTTTTATCCCCTCTATTAAAAGCTCCATCTTGCTTTCCTCGGTTCTTTTTCATTTATACTCTTCACCTTTAGGAGGTAAAAAAAGTGCCTCTCCAAATTCCTCTTTTCCAAAATCAGCTATGTAGCTTTGAACATCCTGACTCAAAAGAAAACTATAAAACTTTTTGGCCAAGGCATAATTCACCTTAGGAAACCGACGTGGATTGACGGTAATAACAGTATACTCATTTAGCAAATCGCTTCCCTCGGTAGATATTTCCTGAAGTTCAAGATTAGCTTTCAAAGTGAGATATGTCGCCCGATCCGAAAGTATGTAAGCTTGCTTTTCGCTCGCAACTTTCAAGCTTTCCCCCATCCCCTGACCCGTCTTAAGATACCAACTGCCACAAGGAGTTACCCCCACTTCTTTCCAAATTCTTAACTCGCGCTGGTGGGTGCCTGAACCATCAGCTCTCGAAACAAAAGTTTTCTTTCTTTTAGCAATCAGGCGAAAACAATCAGTGACCGGAAGGCCCCTAACTCTTGCTGGATCAGAATAAGGACCAAGAAAGACAAAATAATTCCTCATAACTAGTGCTCTCTCCTTACCAAAACCCTTTTTCATAAACTTCCTTTCCGCTTCTGGAGAATGAACAAGCAAAACATCAACATCACCCATTTCACCCATTTTTAAAGCTTCACCTGAACCAACAGCAACAACTTTCACCCCACAACCAAACTTCTTTTCAAAGTCTGCTACCAGCTTTTCCAAAAGTCCACTATCATAAACACTCGTTGTAGTGGCAAGAATCAAAGTCTTTTTTAAACTATTTTTGACACCAGATTTCACAAAAGAACCTGGTTGACAACCAGCTACTAACAGTAATAAATCGGCTATTAGAATGTAAACCAACCTTTTAATTTCCATCTACTAAGCCTTCCACGGCAACTAAAAGAACCATTGCGTTACCCACCTTCACAACCTTCTAAATCTTTGCTTTTCACCAATTGTTGTTAAAATCTTCTCCAATTGTTGTTAAAAAAATAAAAGGCGTACCTCCCGTAAAGAAAGTACGCCCTTAATAACAACTCCAAAAAAGTTTTCTACTCCTTTCCAAAACGGGAGGCTTGACTGTTTCCAATCAAACCCTATCGGCCAGCTGCCTTAGCTTTAGCCTTAGGTCCACTGGCTCGGAGTCAACTATTTAATTTTCAAAGCTCACCGCGCCCCAAAGAGTTAAAAACAACCGAGATCACAGTTGACAATTTTTATCTTCAAATCGTTTATTAAAGCGCCCACCTGACGATAGGGAATTTTCAAATCCTCAGATATTCGGCGAGCTTGAGCACAAGTAATTTTTCCATCTCTTGCCCTTTTTCTTATTTCTTCCTTTATTAGCTCCTGTTGATGGGAGTGTTCACTCATATTTTTCTACGCCTTCTTTTTAGTTGAGTTACCTTTTTTAGTCTTAGCCGACTTTGTTTTTTTTGGCTTTCTTGCAACTTCTTCTACCACTTCTTCTTCGTCATCGTCTCTTTCCTGAGCCTTACGCAACTCTTTCACTGTCTCGCCAATCGATTTTCCAAGTTGAGGTAGTTTCTTTGGCCCAAACAAAAGAATCACTATGAAAAGAATTATTAAAACTTCAGGAAGGCCAAGAGGACCAAGTAAAGCCGGAAATATCATCTAATCATCTCACGTCCTTTCAACCAAATTGTAACTTAAGAAACATATTTTAACAACTCCTTGTTCCATTGCAAGTTATTCTCCAAGAATGGGTGAAAATTATCACTCTATTCAGACGGGCGTAGCCAACCAAAGTTAATCGATAGTCATCAGCTAATTCAACCGCAGCATCAGTTGGAGAAGAAAGCGAAACCAGAATTGGAATTCCTGCTCTCAAAGTTTTAAATACAATCTCAGATGAAGCTCGACCAGTCGTCGCTAAAATTGTCGCCTTTTTCAAAAACCCACCTTTAAAAGCTTCGCCAATCACTTTATCAACGGCATTATGACGACCGATGTCAACTTTTAAAGACAAAATTTCCTGAGAACTTGCTAAAAATGCCGAGTGTAAACCTCGACTTTGTTTGATTTCTTCAGTCTGTTTTAACCCCATTCTAACCAGCTCAGCAAGTTTTTCGAAAGAAATCCTGGCCCGTCGAGCAATCTTTTTAAATCCACTGCTAACTTCAAAGACCACACCTTTACCACAACCTGAAGTCAAAATTCTTCGCCGGGCGGCGCAATGAGATATTTTTTTTCGAGTTTCTAACCAAATAGATCCACTCTCATCAACCGAAATTTTTTTAATCAAATCCGGCGTATCAACCAATCCTTCCGAAACTAAAAAACCTAAAGCTAGCTCTTCTAAATCGCCGGGAGAAGCTGTTAAGGTTACCAGCTCCCGCCCATTAAGGTAAACCGGAATTATTCTTTCTTCAGGGATTGAGATCTGGTGAGTTTTTACTTCGCCATTCTTTATTTCCTGGGCCTCAAACATTTTCTTTTATTAGCTCCTGAGCTTTCTCTAAATCTTCTCTGGTGTTTATATTAAAAAAAGAAATTTCTTCCGGGTCAACTTTACTTATCTCTTCAACCCCAAGATAATGAACTTTAACCGCTCCTAAAAAAGAGATAAGCCTTTTTTCGCCTTTTTCCAAACTTTCTTTAATTGGTTGCAAGCACTTCTTGTTGTAGACAGCTAATAAAGGTTCGGGGCCCCTTGAAGAACACGGAATCACTACATCCCCTAACAAACTTTCTTTTACTAATAACTTAATCAGCTGAGGTTTGACAAAGGGCATATCGCAAGCTAACACTAAAACTCGATGGCTATTTGCATTTAAAAGAGCCGTATAGAGGCCAACTAAAGGAGTTTGAACACTATAGACATCATTTAAGCGCTGAAAGCCAGGGGGCAAAGCAAACTCTTCCTCTGAAGTTTTTGAAATGTAATATTTTTCCTGAAACAAAAAACCGACTCTATCTGATAATATTTCCAAAAGAGTTCGCGTTCCGACTATTAAGCGTGACTTCCTCTTCCCAATACGCTTACCCTGGCCACCTCCCAAAACTGCCAGGGCAACTGAGTTGACCATTAGCTATCTACTTGCGAGATAAAAAATAGAGCGTATGTAGTAGCTCAACTGCGGGGTTGGTGTGGTGAACTTTAACATTTGAAGGAACAACTATCCTGACCGGAGCGTAGTTGACAATAACTTTAATGTTGTTTTTGACCATTTCGTCAGCCACAGTTTGAGCTGCGCTCTCCGGAACAGCTATGACTCCAATCTCGATATCGTTTTCACGAATAAACCTACCAAGATTTTTAACATCTCTAATTCGATGCCCACTTACTGTCCGCCCAATTTTCTTTGGATCAGCATCAAAAACTCCTTTTATAATGAAGCCATGCCTACTAAGGCCCTCATAAGCTACCAAGGCCGAACCAAGATTTCCCGCCCCCACTAAAACAACGCCATGCTCTTTTTTGGACCCCAATATTTTCTGCAGTTCGGAGATTAAAGAGGGGAGATGATAACCTACCCCTTTTCTCCCCCGGGTTTTCAACATTAAAAAGTCACGTCGGATTTCGGCTGAGTTTATCCCAACACATTCAGCAAGTTCCTGAGAAGTAATATATTCATAACCATCTTGTTGGAACTCAATCAAACAATTCAAATAAACCGAGAGCCGCTCAACTGTACCACGGGGAAGAAATTTTCGCTTTTTTTTGGGTGTCACTTGAGTTTTTTTTCTCATGCTCTTGGAATTTATTGCTTTTTTGAGTTAAATTGTAACATTTTTTTCATTTTGCGCAAACCAAATTTTAAAAAAATTTTCATTAGAATTTTTTAATTCACCAATTGCTTTCAATTTTTTAAGACAAGATTGTTCGCTAAAAAACGCCACTCTAATTTATTCCCAGTTCCTAACTCAAAAATTAAAAGCAAGTCTTAAGTAAAAAGACTCCATTTTTGCTACTGGAGCCCGCTGGCGGATTCGAACCGCCGACCTGTGCATTACGAGTGCACTGCTCTCCCAACTGAGCTAAGCGGGCAACTTACCTTTATTCTAACTTAATGAAACAAAAATCGCAGATATGAAATGCTTGGAAAACTACTCCTCTTTCTCTTTTTCCATACTATTTTTGAGTTTTTCAGAAAATTCTTCTAAGGGTCTTTCTTCTTTTAATCCATTCTCAAACTCCAAAACAATCCGATTGGCTGGGACATTATAATCAACTACCGTAGCTTCCCCACGATCAGTTGTCAATTTTGAACCAAGAGGGGGAGCATTTTTGCGAAAATCAACGTAGGTCTGGTATTCGTACTGAAGGCAACACATTAAGCGACCGCACAAACCCGAAATTCGCATTGGATTCAAAGGCAGCCCTTGCTCGCGAGCCATCTTGATTGAAACCGGTTCAAATTTTTGAAGGTAGGTAGCACAACAAAGATCTCTGCCGCAAGGTCCAAGTCCGCCAATAATTCGAGCTTCATCCCGAACACCAATCTGACGAAGTTCTATTCTCTTCTTCAAAATAGCAGCCAAATCCTTAACCAAAGCACGGAAGTCTACTCTTCCTGCAGCAGTAAAATAAAAAACAATTTTAGAGCGATCAAACAAACACTCAACTTCAACCAGCTTCATATCAAGATTATGCTCTTTAATCTTGCTCAAAGCGATTTCTTCTGCCCTTTTCTCTTCAGCCCGTAGGGTATCAACAACGCGAAAATCTTTTTCATTGGCTATTCTTTCAACCTCACCAAGCGTTTCTTCTTTATTTAACTCACCAACTGGTATTTCGTCCTCAATAACCTCACCAAACTCTAGTCCTCTTTGAGTCTTAACTACTACATGTTGACCTCTTTTCAAACTGATTTTTGAATGAAAATAACCAACTCTACCAGTCTTACGAAAATAAACTCCGTATATCCGTTTCACCTTCTAAATCCTCCTTTAAAATCAAATACATTAGTTCTATTGAAAGTTTCCAATCAACATTTTCCCGAATAATTTTCTGAAAGTCCTCCACCCGTTTCCGCATCTTCATTAAATTCTCCTTCTTAATTCTAGCGGCAAACGCCTCAACCCCTTCACGAAAATCGGCATTTATTAACTGGCTGTTCCCACTCAACACAACAGTTACATCCCTTAAAAGAAAGGAAAGGTCAAGAAAAATCAAGCTTACTAACTTCAGCTCTGTTTTTCTTAGCTCCCGTTTATGTTTTTTCTCCAGCCATCTCAAATAATTGGTCTTTTCTTTTAGTAATTCCTTCCATTCGTTCAACTCATCTTTTTGTTTTTTCTTAACCCTGTTTTTTAATTCCTCAACCATTTGTGTAAGTTTTAGTACTCTTTCGAGAATTACCGCTGGACTAAGTAATGGAAGCTCGAGCGCCGTTTTCAAAGTAATTTCCCTTAGCTCTTTATGTAGTGGCTCACGAAAGTAATCCAGAACTTCTTCGAAACTGTTTCGA
>CALKMS010000057.1 GCA_938091145.1 uncultured bacterium | reverse complement strand
CAAATTGAAATTATTTTGAGCGAGCATCAACGGGAAGAAAGCTTTCCACCCGAGGTACGAGAAGAAGTTAGAAAAATTCCCTCGGAGGTTAAAAGGGATGAAACTATTGGAAGAAAAGATTATCGCTCTAAATTCACTGTCACGATAGATGGTTTAGATGCGAAAGATTTTGACGATGCAGTTTCTCTTGAAAAGAAAGGAGAAAATTATCTTTTAACGGTTCACATTGCTGACGTTTCCCATTATGTTCCTTTTGATTCGAATCTTGATCGCGAAGCGCGCAAGCGCGGTTTCAGTGTGTATTTAGTTGATAGGGTAATTCCGATGCTTCCTTTTGAGCTTTCAAATGGCATTTGCAGTTTGAATCCTGGAGTTGATCGCCTTACTTTTTCGGTAGAAATAGAAATTACCCCGCAAGCAGAAATTGTAAACTACCAATTTTTTCCAGGGGTTATTACGAGCGATTATCGCTTAACTTACGAAGAAGTTGATGATTATTTTGAAAAAGGGGTATTTCCTTCTCCAAAACTTGAAGAGTTTCTTACTATGCTGGCAGAATTAACCCAACGATTAGAAAAGAGGGCTTTTCAGAGAGGAAGGCTGAGTTTTGAAACAGTCGAAGCCAAAGTGATTCTCGACTCTTCTAAAAAGCCAGTTGAGATTAGACTTAGAGAGAGAACCCTGGCTACCAGTTTAATAGAAGAAACTATGATAGTTACCAACCAGGTAGTGGCTGAAAGGCTTTTTAACGGCAAATTTCCCGCTCTTTATCGGGTGCATGAGGAACCAGATGAAGATGATTTAATCAGGTTAGCTGAGATTTTCAGTGAATTAGGCTTGCCGGTAAAGGGTTTAGCGAGTGGCCATTCAAAGGCGATACAAAAACTAATTGAATTGTCGCGAGAACGAGAGGACAAGAACCTTCTCAATTTTTTACTTCTTCGCTCGATGAAACAAGCTCGTTACTCTCCTCATCCAGAAAAGCATTTTGGACTTTGCTTAAGCCATTATCTTCACTTCACCTCTCCAATTAGGCGCTATCCTGACCTGATGGTTCATCGACTTTTGAAAAAGGCACTCTGGGGAAAGTTTGATACCCAGGCAGCTATCTGGTCGCGAATGCTTCCTTCAATGGCTGAAGAGATGAGTTTTTTAGAAAGAGAAGCCGAGGAGATGGAGCGCGAATCAGTTAAACTTAAGATAGCTGAGTATATGAAAGAACATCATCTTGGAGATGTCTTTGAAGGAATAATCTCAGGCGTTGTGGCTTTCGGCTTGTTTGTCGAGCTTTCCAATACGGCTGAGGGTTTGGTTCCTGTTAGAACTTTAGATGACGATTATTACCGTTTCGAAGAGGAAAAGCACCAATTTAGGGGTGAAAGAACAGGTAAAATTTATCGTCTTGGGCAAAAGGTAAGGGTAAAAGTAGTCGATGTTAATGTGCCTGAGAAAAAAATTGAATTTGTGCTGGTTTAACCTACCCTTTGGTAGAATAATATCGAATTAACAAAAAATAACTTTCGGGGAATTTAAGGATGAACTGCAGAAGGTGCTTTAGGGGAAGCAATCTTAATTTTCTTCCATTTAATAAGCTTACTTTCTTTAAGCAAGTTGTTTTTTTAGTTATTGTTTCGCTTTTTTTTCTGCCCTCTGAAGTCAACTCGTTGCCGTTAAAAAGTTACGAAGACTGGTATCTAACACAGGAAACTTTGTCTGGGAAGGCTTGGGAAAGTAGCGGTAAAAGTGCCGTTGAGAATTTGCTTGTCAAGCAATCAGAAAGTTTGCCTTTCGATTCTAATGCTTTATATTTTGTCCAAAGGGAGCTCTCGCCAATTGTGGAATATGCTTATCGCAGAAGGGATTTAAAAAAGCTCGATGAGGTGGTCAGCCTTCTTTTGCCTGCGCGTTCCTGGCTGGTAAATGTTCCCTTAGAGAGTACTGATAACAATGTTTTTATGGCAAAGTGCTGGGTGACAAAAGGTAAGAAAACTAATTTAGAAGAAGAAATTTTTCCAGGGGATGAATCAATCAAACTTCAGGATGTTTCCTTTCTTCCGTCTTCAGGGGTAGTGATGGTTGAGGAAGAAGTTATTTTTTATCGGGATAGGGATAGCAGCAACAATCTTTTATTAGGAGTTAATGTGAGGGAACACCATCCTGCTGGGGCAACGGTTTATCAGTTGAGCGAGAGTGTCCTCAATAGCGCTCAATTTATCTACCTCCTTGCTCGCGTTTTGAGTACAATTAGTTCTTTGCCGCCCTCACAGCGTTCAGCCAATATGACAGCATTCTTGACCTGTTTTACACCGATAGTTTCCGACCATCTTTACCGCTGGCAGTATTACCAATCTATTAAATGGTGGAGTAATTCATTTATTTCTTCTTGTTCTCATTATCGACGGCTAAATATCCTTTATTCAGGAAGGTATGGTTCTCGTAGCTTGTCGCTTAAACATAAAAGAGTAGCTGATTATGATCTCTGGATCATTGCTTCAACGGCTGAGCTTTTAGGCAGTGCCTTTAACGATTCTTTTGTTCGCCAATATTTGGATAAAAAGGCGCCGGGAGTAAGTAGCAGCTATCTTTATCTGATGAAAAGATATTTGAAACTGGGAATTCGGCTGGTAAAACAACGAACAGAGGTTAATATTCCAGGATTTCGTTTTATTTTTGATAGGGGGACCATGAGGGATCACCCTGACTATCTTTACGCACGCTTCTTTGAAGAAGCAACCCGAGCAGTAATAACTCCTGACGGTTCGGTTTGCTTTCTGCCTCGCCTTTTAAGCGATTCAGAAAAGGATTTATATAAGGATGTTAATGCTACATTTGATATTGGCCATGGAATGCGCTTACCCTTTGTTTATTTATCTCTTTATCGCTTTAAGGGGATAGTTAAAGAAAACTTTCCTGATTATCAGGTAATGAAGGCCTTAGGAGCGCAATTTTATGAAAAAGTATATAATCGCAGTTCATCTAAGCCTCTTTTTAAAGTTTATCTTAATGGAGTAAACGGCTGGTATCGTGTTGATTATGCTGGTCGGGTAGGTTATGGAATAGGCCCTTGGAAGCTATCGCATGTAGTTTTTTACGGGAGCTACACCCAGTTGATTCCTTTTGAGCCGCGACTAAAGAAAATTACCCGGAGTTTGGCAAATATGGCAATGGATGACAAGAGAAAGAATTTTAGATTGGCTTACTATGATAAAGTTTGTGACGAAGAGGGGAAAATATATCCTCGCTTTTATTCCCAGCTAATTTTTGGTTCAGCGCCAAATTTAGACCCGCCAGGGTATTGATATAGTTAAATAGCAAAAGTGCCAACTTTTATAGACCTTTATTTACCAGGAAGGCAAAGGTGATTAAAACCACCTTTCGTAGTATAATTGTGTTATAATACAAGAGTGAAAGTTGTAGCTTCCAACCGCAAGGCATACCACGATTTCCAAATTGAAGAAAAGTATGAAGCCGGCTTGGTACTCGAGGGCTCAGAGGTTAAGTCCTTGCGGGAGGGTAAAGTTTCTCTGAAAGATAGCTTTGCTCGAGTAGAGCAAGGCGAGGCGTACCTTTACAACTTTTATATTGGGCCTTACTCTAAATCTTCAGCTTATACTCCTGACCCAAATAGAAAAAAGAAACTGCTTTTACATAATAGTGAAATAGTGAAGTTAATAGGTCGGGTTAAAGAGAAAGGTTATTTCTTAATTCCGTTGTCGGTTTACTTTAAAGGTCCTTATGCCAAAGTTGAGCTGGCGTTGGCTAGACGAAAAAAAAGGTATGACAAGCGGAGAGATATTGCGGAAAGAACAGCAAAAAGGGAAATAGAGAGAGCTTTAAAAGAGAGATTAACTGGCAGAGATGTTTAACTTTAAGCATCAACAGGAACGATTTTAAGTTTAGTTGATTTGCGGGGGCGAATGGTTTCGACGCAGAAGTTTGGGCAGAAAAGGCGAGCCGAGGCGGAAGACCTCGTTAAAACTTCCAGGGCCATAAACGCCGACAATTCTTTGGCTCTGGCTGCTTAATTAGCAGCCACGTTTCTCTGAAAGGTGCCGTTACTTTCAGAGGAGCGTCGCTTTAAACGGCTACGGTTGACAATACGCCTTAGGTTGTTAACAGGAGACTAACTAAGGCTGGTTTTTCCTTAGCTTGCTGGTGAGCGCGGGAAAAACGAGAACCAATCGCCAGCTACGCTCGTAGTCTTTTCTGTCAGGACTTTTGCGGACGCGGGTTCGATTCCCGCCGCCTCCACCAACCGTTTCTTACTTGAGCTAACAGAGCTCAAGCAATCCTATCAAAATCTCCAGCCCAGTTTTATTTTATTTATGTTTTAGAGCTAGATTTCGAAACCTGATTTACGCCTGTCTTAGCAAAACACAAACAGCCTTTTTGTTATAATTTCGCTTGCGGGGCGGTTTTCTCAACAACATATAGGTATGGCTTGCAAAATTTGCTACAATCCTTGGCTGTTTGTAATTGACTATCAGTTTTTCAATTTTAAGAGTTGTCTTTTACATCTATATTTTTTTGAAGCTAGCTTACCTTTCAAAGTAAATTGAGAGGAGTTGTGTAGTTTGTCTGTTGCGATGAATTTGTAGTTAAACTTAAATAGTACAAACTCTTTTTTGACTGAGACGGAGTAATGAACCAAATTATTTAACTCGTTTTTTCTCAACACTTTCCTCAATTAAATCAAGCTTTATTAGAAATTAAAAGTGTTATAGGCTGATGTTAAAATTTCACCACTTGGATTAAAAAGAAAATTATTGCAACAACGCAATTTGTGGTTATTATTTTTTATTTTAATTAAATTATAAACTTTTGAAGATCGGAGTTGATTAGAGAAGTTGAACCGTATAGATATGACATTGAGCGTGAACTTAAAAAAGTTTATAATTATAAAAAGATAAACAGTTGATGTTCGTTCAAAGAACCATTTATTTCGGGAGAAACAACAAGGAAAGAGCCCATTTTAATCAAGCAATAGATTCTTTGTGATTTGGACGAGGCGAAGCAACTCCCCGATTTATGGAAAGATACTTAATACAGAACTTTATTTGTTAGTTAATGACTATTTAAAACGGTTTGAGTACTAAATTATTTGGTTAGGTGGGGTTTATGAAAGAAAATGAAACCGATGGTTCTGAGTTTTATTTGAATATGAATTCACGCGATTTGATACTTGTTGGGATTTATTATGTTCAAAAAAACGGAGAGATTTGCACTTTTGAAAGATTAGTAGCTGAATGTTTTAAAAGATTTCCAAAGGTTTTTTCTTTCAAAAGATATCCCAACTGGCCAGATGCAATGAAGTTTGACAGAGCGTTGAGAACTCTGAGGAGCGAGGGCTTAGCGGTTGGCTCTTCAAAAGATCATCTTCAATTAACTCCTAAGGGCGAAAAACGGGCGTTTCGTGTACTTCAGAAGCTTGAAGGAAAGTATTTCACTTTAAATAGAAACAAAAAGGTTTTAAGTTCCAGGAGTGCTGATGAAAGACTGATAGCTTATCTTGAGGATAGTCCTTATTTCAAAAAATTTTTGGAGCGGTCTAACGAATTTGCTTTAACGGAACTTGAGTTTAGAAACCTTCTTCGTTGTACAATGGATACGCCGCCTCGTGTATTACATCAGAATCTCAAGTATTTTGAGCATATAGCAGAAGAGTTTGGAAATCAAGAGCTTTTGGTTTTTTTGCGGACTTGCGAAAAGAATTTTGACTATTTGTTTAGAAAGAAGGAAGATACTTAGAGTGGCAAAGAACCTTCCAATAAATTCTCGAATAATAGAACAACTTTCAAAAGCGACTATAAAAAATTTGATAGATGGCGTGGTGGAGTTGGTGACAAATTCTGACGATAGCTACAGGAGGCTTGAGCTAGCGGGGAAAAGCACCGAAGGAATTATCGAAGTTTTTATTAAAAGAAAAAAAGGTGGGTACTGTGAACTTTTGAGAGTGAAAGATTGGGCTGAGGGCATGTCTAAAACAGAGTTGGAAAGCGCAATTGAGTTTGCTGGGGAAACAAGTGGGTTTAAAGAAGGGAGGAGTGTTAGGGGATTTTTCGGCCGAGGTTTGAAAGAAACTATTTTAGCTTTAGGTGAAGGAAAAATCGTAACCATTAAGAATGGTAAAAAGCACCAGACAAGGATATTTATTTCAAAGAATAGACCTGTGTATGATGAGTTAATGCTTTCAAAATGTGAGGAAACGCGGGAGCCTAACGGCACAGAGGTAACTGTGATTGTTACCAATCAGAAGATGAGATTACCTAAATACTCCACATTTAAACGGCAACTTGCAAACCATTATGCTTTAAGATATATAAACTCTTCCAAGAAAAGAAAAGTTTGGCTAATTTTCGAAGATGTGCAACGTGGAGAAAAAAACACGATCCCTATTAAATTTGATTTCCCTCCAGCGAAAAAGGTTTTTCAGGAAACTCTGCGTTTACCAGATTATGGGGACGAGGTTGCGCTTTCAATATATGAGAGCGACGAGATGTTAGACTCTCCTCGAGCCAACCCTTATGGCTTGGCGGGTATTCTTATAATTTCTGAGTGCACAATTCTTGATAATCAACTTTTTAGGTTTGAAAATGAAATTGCGGCCCATTATTTTTATGGTTTCGCTAAATGCGACGAGATAAATAATAGATTAAGAGATGGCGAATTTGGAATAATTGACCCTAACAGAGGGGGGTTAGAGTGGAAGCATCCCTATTGTCAGGCTTTGGCAAAGCTTATTGAAAAGACTTTAGAGCCTTTTGTTGTTGAGAAAAGGAGACTTTTGCAAAAAGGTTCGCAGAGGGAGATTTCTGAAAACAAAAAAAATCTTTTAAGGAAGTTGTGTAGAAAACTTAACGAACTTGCAAAGTACGAGCTTGAAGACGAAATGTTTGTTCAAGAGATTAGTTCAGAGTATGTTGGTAAAGGACCTGTTCAAGAGCTTCTAATAAAACCTGAGAAAGCAAATTTGGAGTTAAACAAAGCAAGAATATTTACAATATATGCTCCAGATTTGTTGGTAGAGACTTATGGAAACACTGTAAAAGTGGAAAGTAGCTCATCTGCTTTTGCTATCTATCCCGTATTTGTTGAGCTAAAAAAACATCAGAATTACTTGGGCACGTGGGTTGGAGAGTTCGACGTGGTTTGCAGTAAAGATGTTGAAGGCTCAATTAAGGCTGTACTAGGAGATGAGGAAGCAGTTGCGTGGCTAAAAGTGGCCCCACCTGGTAAGAAAGTTAAAGGAAAGCTGAGCGTGAGAAAAGGTGGATTCGTTTCAGATATACTTCCAGATGAAATGGAGGACCCGCCTCAGCGGGTTTCCTATGAGGATGGAGTGATTAAGATATATGTAAGGTTTCCTTCTGTTGCTAAGTTTATTGGAAGTGCTTTTGAAGGCTCTGAAACACCTGAGGGAAAGTTATTGATAGCGGAACTCGTTGGCGAAGCTTTCTGTGCGGCTTTGGCAAGGAGAGGGTTTGAGATAGGGAAATATCCTAAAATTCCTGGAAGCGAAATAGATTCATACAATAATGTCATAAATGAATTGAAAAAAAAGTATTTACATATAATTCAAGAAGTAGTTTTTTTATGGAAATTTAGAGAGGATTGAAGTCTTTGGTTAATGGGCACATTCCGAGGCCTAATGGTGAGAAGTAGGCTAACGGCTTTGTTTTTTTAGAGTTGCCTTGATATAAATAAATTTTTCTGGGAAGTACAAAGAAAATACTCACCGTATTCAACCATTTGATTTTTTTAACAATGTGAAGTATTGTCTGCTTTGGACTATTTAAGGGGGAAGAGATGAAAAAGGTATTTTTTTACTTACCACGGGCTCTCTCGGTTTTAATTGGCTTACTGCTTGTCTCAGTAGGGGTACATGGGTTGGTCTTGAAGCCTAATCTTCAATCGCTGGTTGGTTTTTTAGCAGTTCTGGTTGCGCTCTTTATTACCTATACTGCCTGGAAAAATCCATTGCGTAAAGGAGCTGGTTATCTCTTTCTAGGTTTAGCTTTTATTTTTGCACCTTATTTTTTCAGTCAGGTAAAACCTTCTTTTAACTTGATTACCACCATACCAGCTTTAACCGGTCTTTTGTTTTTAATTGATGGGCTAAAAGCCCGGAATAAAACCAGCGAATAGCTGCGTCTTCATTTATTTTTGATCAATTCAATTCTCGGAAGTAATTGTGGCAATTCTTTGCTAAAATAGCACTCGATGGATAGGGATATAATTTCTTTAGATGAGGCGTTAGAAGCCAGCCGAGAACAAACCCGCCAGTGGCATCGGGATTGTGTTAACACTGCTCTGGCCTCCCTTCTTTCCTTGCTTGATTTTGATCGGGGTTATGTTAAAGCTGAAGGTGTTCGTGTTTGGGACGCTGAAGGGCGTGAATATCTTGATTTCTTAGGTGGCTATGGCTCACTGAATATTGGGCACAATCATCCAAAAGTCTGGGAAGCAATCGAAAAAGTAAAGGGAAGACCAGCTATTCTTCAGGCAACTTTAAGCCCATTGGTTGGGGCTTTAGCTAAGAATCTGGCGGCAATAACGCCGGGAGATTTAAAACATGCTTTCTTTTGTAATAGTGGCGCCGAAGCTGTCGAGGGAGCTTTAAAGACAGCTCGGTTGTCAACAGGCAAAAAGAAAATTGTCTATACTGAAAATTCATTTCATGGCAAAACTTTTGGTGCCCTTTCAGTAACCGGTCGAACAAAATACCGCCGGCCTTTTGAGCCTTTAGTTCCTGATTGTTATTCCATCCCTTATGGCGACCTTGACTCGCTGGAGTTGGAGCTGAGGAGAAAAGATGTCGCTGCTTTTATTGTTGAGCCTATCCAAGGCGAAGGCGGGGTGGTGATTCCGCTTGATGGTTACCTAAAGGGTGCCGAAGAGTTATGCCATCAATATGGTGCTTTGCTGATTGTTGATGAAATTCAAACTGGTTTTGGGCGAACGGGCAAAATGTTTGCCTGCGAGCATGAAGAGGTTAAACCGGACATTCTGTGTTTGGCTAAGTCGCTTGGTGGTGGGCTTATGCCTATCGGTGCTTTTATGACTACGGAGAAGGTTTGGAAAGAGGCTTACGGGAGAATGAGTAGTTGCCTTTTACATACTTCCACTTTTGGCGGCAATCTTTTAGCTTGCGCGGCAGCTCTGGCGGCCATCGAAGTTTTAGTTAAAGAAGATTTGCCTGCCCAGGCTGCGGAAAAAGGGGCTTATTTTAAAAGCAAGCTCGAGGCGTTAGAAAAAAAATACGAGATGATAAAAGAAGTTAGAGGTCTGGGTTTGATGATTGGCGTCGAGTTTTATCAGCCGACCTCTGGCTGGCTGGAAAAGATTTCTGGTGGAGCTTTCAATAAGCTTTCCGAAGAGTACTTTGCTTCGTTAGTGGCTTCTGAGTTACTTAATGAATATCAAATAATAACTGCTTACACTCTTAACAATCCCAATGTTATTCGGCTTCAGCCGCCGTTAGTGGTTGAGAAAGAGCAACTTGATAGGGTGGTTTTTGCTTTAGACGAAATCTGTCAAAAATACCGTGGTGTTGGACGCTTATTAGCCAAGACGGGCAAAGAAGTAATCAAGGGTCTTCTAAAGAGGAAGTAAACCTTACCTTCTTCTTTAAATTAAAATAAGATTTTTGGCTGGTGCGAACTGTTGAGAGAGTTTTTGACTGAGAATCAAATTCTTAACCTGAAGAGGATTTACTGGCTGCTCGCTTTTGAGTTTCTTTTAGTTTTATTTCTTTCGCTCTTTTCACAGCCTTTGCGGGAATTAGGACTTACCAGTTGGTTACCCTGGAAACTAACAGCCTTTGGTAAAGTTGGGCGGGTGATTTTTGTTTATCACTCCCTGGCGGTTCCTTTTGTCTGCGCCTTGCTTTATCTTTATTTTTTTATTTTTGACCGGGAAGGAAAGCCGATTGCCCAGATAGCAACACCTGGATATTTATTGACTTCAATAGGCGGTTTGGGGTTTGCTTATCTTATTAAAAGCTGGATTTTGCACGGAATTTTTATTTTTGGGCTTTCTTTAGTTTTCTTTGCTGGATTTCTTTTTTTTAAAGAGCTCTGGCTTGAGTTGATAAAACAATTTTCCTGGAAGCGTTTAGCTTATTTTTTAACTACTTTTTTTATCTTAATCTCAGTGATAATTGGCGCTACTGTGGCTTCTTACTTTGGAAACGGCTTTCAGGCTTTTTTAGCGGAAGATGTTTTGCGTGCCCCTCATAACCTTTTCCAGCGGGCAATCATTGCTCATCTTCATATTCTGTTGGCTTTAATCGATGTTTTTTTGCTTCTTTTGATAATTTCCGCTTCAAAAGTTGGAAAGAAGCTGGAGAAAACACTGCTGATATTGACTATTGCTGGAACAATTGTTGTAGCTTTTGGAACCTGGTCGGTGATGCCCTGGGAAAGGATTGCTCATAAAATAATTAATTTTGGTTCAGCTTTTCTTCTTTTGCCCGCCCTTGTTATGGCTGTTTATAGCTTGAAAGAAAACCGGCTTGATTCCCCCTGGGCTGGCATTTCCTTTTATTTGATTGCCGTTAATTTCTTTGTCACTGGGCCGGGTATTTATGTAGCTATAAACCTGGAGAAGTTTCGACGGCTTCCTTACTCTGTTGAGAGAACTTTTGCGGTTGGCCACTGGCATATTTTGGCTACAATAACGGCAGTTATAGCTTTTTTACTTTTAGTAGCTTTGAGTTTGAACGGAAGAGCAAGACAGGCTGTTGGCTATCTGGCAACAGTTGGCTCGGCAACTGCTTTTTCGGCTGCCTTCTTTTACCAGTTTTATCAAAAAACTACCTTTATAACGAGATTTATTGACTTAGGTGTTTTTTTGGTTTTAGTGTCGATCGTTGTTTATTTTTTAGCTGTTGGCCAGGTTTTGAAAAACAAGTTTTAGTTTTTGATTTAAAACAACTCTCTTGATTTCTTATTTTTAAATTCTGTGTGCTATTCTAATTAGATAAGAAGTTTAGGGGAGTTGATTTTGATGGAAAAAATTAAGGTTTTTGATGCTTTTTTAGTTTTGAAACAGGGGGATATAACAAAAGAAGAGGTTGATGCTATCGTAAATGCAGCTAACCCTAGCTTGATGGGGGGCGGTGGCGTTGACGGCGCCATTCACCGCGCGGGCGGACCAGAAATTTTGCGAGAATGTATAAAAATAGCGGAAGAAATTGGTGGTCGCTTGCCACGCGGTGAAGCAGTAGCAACCACGGCGGGCAAACTAAAAGCAAAGTATGTTATCCATACTGCCGGTCCAATTTGGCATGGTGGTGATCATAATGAACCTGAAATTTTGCGCAAATGCTATCGAAACAGTTTGGAAAAAGGTTTATCTTTGGGATTGAAAAGCATTGCCTTTCCTTCAATTAGCACTGGAGTTTATGGCTACCCTGTTGAACTGGCTTCTCGAGTGGCAATTAAAGCGGTGGTTGATTTTTTGAAGGAAAAAAACGGCTACGAAGAGGTTAGATTTGTTCTTTTTGATGACCGAACCTATCAAGCTTATGTTCAAGCAGCGGAAGAAATAGCTAAAACAAAATAATTTCAAGTATAATTTTTTTATGAGATATTGTACTGGAAGGTCAATCAGGGACTTAAAAGCCCTTTTTTATAAGTGCCCCAACTGCGGTTACGAAGTTGAGATATTTTCTGACGAGGTAAAAAGGAAGTGTCCCAACTGCGGTAAATTCGTTTTCGCCAAAGGCGCTTCTTGCCTTGCTTGGTGCCCGGCTGCTGAGGAATGCAGAAAACTGATGAAGGATTATCGGGGCAAAGAAACTGAGGGCTAATTTTCTGGGGAAGGTTGATAGCTATTTGGTTTTTTCGTTTTATTGCTCTTTAATTTAAGGATGGTTAATATTCGCTATATGGATGAAAAAATGGCTGAAGAAGATAAAGGCATTCCCAAAGAGAGTTCGATAAAGATTCCTTGGTACGAGCCAGTCGAGGCGATTCGAGAAAACCAACAGTCTCAAGAAGGGGTTGAATAAGAATCGAGGTTAATGAAAAAATGGTTGAAGTAAAAAAGTTGGCGACTCAGGAAAAAAAGCGAGTTTGTGTTAACCGAACCGTCAAAGATGAAGTTCGGAACGCTAGAGTGTGAAGGAGAGGTAACTGGTAAGAAGTCTGGCGAGACCATTGGGGTGGAAGTGGAAGAGTCACTAGAGAAGATCTCTTTTCTTCCTACTATTGAGGTGTATTCGGCTGAACCCAGGCTGGCAGCTACACCACGCTATTTTGAGTTTGAAGATGAAAGTGGGAATCTGGTAAAGAAGGAAAATGTTGACGAAGCAAAGTCATGCCTTATCCCGGCAGCTCAAAATTCGGACAAAATCAGCGCCTGGCCAGGCAACCCCATTTCCTGGTTGGCAGTTAAAGGAGTCTTGTTAATCGTCGTTTTCTTGCTTAATCACTTTATTTTTTAGCAACTATGTCGTTTTTTAGAATTTGGTGCTTTACTCTTTTTTTTATCTTTCTCTCACTTTTAACAGGTTGCTTTTCAATAGGCAACTCCCCTAGTTTTAGGCTTGAAGAGAGTTTGAAAAGTAGTTGGCGGAAGGAAAAGGAAATCCTAAAAAAATTAGAAAAGGCTCAAGATGAAAGCTCTTTTGATAGTCTTTATAAAGAAGTGGAGAAAATTAAGGAAGAATTGGCGAAAAATGAAGTCCTTTTGAAAAACCTTTCTAAAGAAAAAAAACTTTCAAAATTTGAAATTAAAAAATATCAACATTGTTTCTCTTTGTTGGTTGAAATTGCTCGAGATATTGACTCATTTTTAACCTTTCAATTGAGCGCAAAGGAAGAAAACAAAATTTTGACTGAGCTTGGCTGGCGTTTGACTCTTTTGAGTGGCCAGCTTGCAGCAAGTTTTAATTTGATTTCAAAGGGAAATATCGGAAGAGCAAAAGGCAAAATCGAGCGAGTACAAGCTGAGCTAAGTGCTTGCCGAAAACTAATTAACCGCCTCAGGCAGTGTCCCTCTCTTGGCCTTGAGAGAATCAATGACCATCTTGATAAAATTGAATTTTTAGTGAGCATCGCTGAGAGTTTAGCAACCAGAAAATGGATAAATGAGGAAGAAAGAGAAAAAGCAAACAAGATGATTAAAGAAATCTTCCCCCCTTCATTAGATATTCTTTCTCTTAGCGAGCTAAACCGCAATGAGCTTATAAAGGAAGCAAATATGAAACTCGAAGAAATAGCTCGTAGACTAGATAACAGTTAGTTGCACATCATTTTTGAACGTCTTTTAAAAATTCCAGGCCCAGCGTGCAAGCTGAATAAAAAGATAGAACAATTGAAAAATTGCGATAATTACTGCTGATTTCCAGATAAATTCTTCTCTCATAGGTAAAATTTTAAAAATGGGGTATGACAAAAAAGGTATTTTGGTCTTCTTGAATTTCAGTTATGGATTTTTTTTCAAAATCTTCTTTTTCTTTTTCTCGGGTAAGAGGTATCTTTCCGGATTTAGGTCAAGGTCGTAGAAAAGCTCCGCCTCTTCTTTCAGTTTGTTTGAAGTTGAGCGTCCAAAGGCCATGACTTCTACTAGGTGGCCATGGTTTTTTAAATACTGAATCAAATCAACAAAGTCACCGTCTCCAGAAACTAGAACTATGACATCAAGTTTAGGAGCCATTTTGATGATGTCCATAGCAATTCCGACATCCCAGTTGGCTTTTCGAGTGCCATCAGGGAAAATCTGAAGGTCTTTAGTTCTTACTTGAAACCCAGCCCGCAAGAGAGCCTCGAAAAAAGCTTTTTCCTCTTCAAGGTCTGTTTTAACCACGTATGCGATAGCGCGTATGAGTTGGCGTTCAGAAACGGCGTCTTCAAGGAGACTGGAGAAGTTTACTTTTGACCCATAGAGGGCTCTTGCGCTGTAGTATAAGTTTTGAACATCGACAAAAACGCCGACTCGTTGGTATGGGTGTTTCATTAACTTATTTTAACAGATTATTGATGAAAAAATAAATCTGTTGAGAAAATCCTTCAAAAAAGTTAAAATAGTTACAAGGTGGTGAAGTCGATTGAAAAAGTTTGTGATAGGCGTATTTATAGTTTTAGCTCTTTTCTCTTTCTTTATTTTTTCTCGAAAAGGAGCTAATAAGGCAGCTGATTTTGAGATAACTCAAAGGGCACTGATTGCTTCTTCAACTAATCGGGCCATTGTAGAAGGTGAGGTTGCCAACAAGGGCAAGAGTGTCAATATTGTGATAATCAAGGCGAGGTTTAAAGATGAAAGCGGCACGGTTCTTGACGAACCCTTCGTTTCTCTCAATGATTTTAGGGCGGGGGAAGAAAGAAAGTTTAGAATTGAGTCAAATGTTGACTATTATAAAGTGACTTCTTTTGAAGTTTTTGTTGAAGCCGCCCAGTAATTTTAGTGTCGGTTCGATAAGGAATTTCTTTGAAGTTGAATTCAAACTCACTCTTTTTTAAAATTTTTAGTTGCGAGCGGATGTGGCTCAGTTGGTAGAGCGTCACCTTGCCAAGGTGAAGGTCGCGGGTTCAAGTCCCGTCATCCGCTCCATTTTTGGTTTTATTCGAAAATTTACGGTTATCAGTTGAGGAAAAAATCAGTTAGATTTAGATAAAGAAGGTATATTTGGGGAAACTACAGGATTTCAATTGGAACTTTTTGTTCTCGTATTATCGATAATTCGATAATATGGGGAGAGGAACTTTTTAGTTTGTATTTCATGGATTTTATGGTTTTATGTTTTTATCGTGGTGAGTTCTTACGGTTGGGTAAAGCTTATGGATTTTGTGTATAAGGGCGAAGCAGGGTTCTGGTGGCTTCGATAAGTGAAGTTTGATTTAATATTGTTTTAGAGCCGATGGTTTTATAATTTTTTAATTTAAATTGTATAATAATGATTAAAGGCTCCTTAATTTAAAAGGGCGGCGTAGCCAAGAGGTTAAGGCAGGGGTCTGCAAAATCCCGATTCGGCGGTTCAAATCCGCCCGCCGCCTCCAGTGAGGTAGATTGAGCAAAGCAAGAAGTTTAAAAGAAATAGGCTATCGAAATGTTTTGCTTCTCGGTCTCACTAGCTTCTTTACTGATGTTTCAACTGAAATGGTTTATCCCATTATCCCCCTTTATCTAGTTAGCAAACTGGGAGCCACCCCGGCTATCGTTGGGCTAATTGAAGGGATAGCCGAAAGTATTGCTAGTTTGCTGAAGGTTTTCAGTGGGGTAATCTCTGACCGATTAGGTCGAAGAAAACCCTTGGCGATTTTGGGCTACTCTTTTTCTTTGCTGGGCAAAGTTTTTATTTATATGGCCTCCAACTGGGGATTGGTAGGTCTGGGTAGGTTTGTTGACCGTTTTGGCAAGGGGATGCGGACTGCTCCGAGAGATGCTTTAATTGCCGATAGTTCTGAAAATAAGGAGCGAGGAAAAGCTTACGGTTTGCATCGGGCAATGGATACCGCTGGTGCCTTAGTCGGAGTTTTTTTAGCTTATTTGATCGTTATTCGTTTGAAAAATGGATATGAACCAGTGATTTTGTTTTCTTTAATTCCGGCTTTTTTGGGTGTGATAACTTTGCTTCTCGTTAAGGAGATAAAGGATCAGTTGAATGAGCATTTACGGGAAAAGCTCAAAATCAGTTGGAAAAACTTTTTGCTTCTCGACCGCCGACTTAAAGCTTTTTTATTAGTGAGTGCTGTATTTACTCTTGGTAACTCTTCTAATCAATTTTTACTTTTGCGAGCTCAGAACTTAAAAATTTCGGTGGCTAACATTCTGTTGCTTTACTTGCTTTTCAATTTTAGCTACGCTCTTTTTTGCTATCCAGCTGGTATTTTGTCTGATAAGATTGGCCGGAAGTGGATTATCGTTTTTGGCTATTTATTATATGGCCTGGTTTATTTAGGTTTTGCTCTTGCTCCTCCAACCAAATTGATTATTGCTCTTTTCTTTTTGTATGGTCTTTATATGGGTTTAACTGAAGGAGTTGAAAAAGCTTTTATTTCGGATTTAGCCTCTTTTTCTCAGAGAGCGACCTTGCTTGGCTTTCACGCCACCATTGTTGGCCTTGGTCTTTTTCCTGCTTCTTTAATTGCTGGTCTTCTTTGGGATTTTATTGGTCCATCTGCTCCTTTCTATTTTGGTGCATTAGGCGGTTTTCTCTCTGCTGCCCTTTTTTTGGTTTTTATTTAGTTTTTCTTAGAGAATATATTAACAGCAGAGAATTTAATTTTTTTTTCTAGTTGAAGTAAAATAATGTCAGTGGTTAAAGGGAAAAGGATAAAAAGACTGGGGATTATGGGGGGTACTTTTAACCCTATTCACTATGGTCACCTTGTAACTGCCGAAGAGTCTTATTATAAGTTTTCACTCGACATTGTAATATTTATGCCGGCAGGCCATCCGCCTCACAAGAAGGATGGGGAAATTATTTCTGCCGAAGATCGTTACTTGATGACTGTAATTGCTACAGCTTCTAACCCTCATTTTTTCGTTTCACGTTTGGAAATAGAAAGACCAGGCCCCTCCTACGCTATTGACACTTTAAGAGAGTTGCACCAGATTTATGGTGAAGAGATTGAATATTTTTTCATCACAGGAGCTGATGCCATTTTGGAGATTTTAACTTGGAAAGATTCGGAAAAAATTTATGAAATGTGTTCTTTTATTGCTGCTACCCGTCCGGGATACTCTCTTGAAAAATTTAAGGAGCTTTCCCTGACTTCCACCCAGAAAAAAAATAAATTACCCAAAGTTCATTTCTTAGAAGTTCCTGCCCTGGCTATATCCTCCACCGATATTAGACGACGAGTTAAAGCAGGCAGCCCCATCAGGTATTTGGTTCCAGATGAGGTGGCAAACTATATTTACAAAAATGGACTTTATCGGTGAGGGAATTTAGTTGAAAGTTCCCTACTCTTCTCGTCGGCGAGTTCGAAAGTATCTTGGTTCGAGGGTTGCTAAGAAGCGAAAAAAGAAAATTATTCAGCTTGTCACTTTTCTTGTTTTACTTTTCATAATGGGTTTTCTTTTTACCTATATGAGGTTGCCAAAGCAAAAAAAAACTGGTCCACTGAGTGTTTCTGGTCTTAAGGAAAAAAGCGAGACATTTTTAGTCATTGGTTCAGAAAAGAAGAAAAAAATTAAGGAGCGATGCAATGGTTTGATTGTTGCTTTGTATAGCCCATCGAGAAAAGAAATTAACTCTTTTTACATTCCACCTGAACTAATACTGGATACGGGTTCTTTTGGAGTTGATAGGGTGGAGTCAGTTCTAGCTGGAGGAGTGCCAATGGCAATTTTGAGTGTAAGAAATCTTTTAGGAATTAAAGTTGATCACTATTTTAAAATTCCTGCCAAAAAACTAGAAGCCATTATTGCTTCAAATGATTTTAGCTTTGTAAAAGACTCAATCCAAAGCGATCTGACTCTGCGAGAGAGGGAGGCTTTTATAAAGAAACTTTCTCGAGTTAAAGCTGAGAACAGCAAACTTCTTTTTCTTCCTTCAAAGGAAATACGGTTGGGCGATGAAAGGTTTTACCAGCCAGACCGTGACGAGATTGAACGATTAGTTGTGCTTTACTGGGGACGGGAGTTTTCGGCTATTTCTCAGGCACCAAAGGTTATCATTTTAAATGGTTGTGGTCAGCCGGGCATTGGAGCTAAGGCAGCCGAAAAGTTAATAAATGCTGGCTTTCGCGTTATAGATGTGAAAAACGCTAACTCTTTTGATTACCAAGATACCATAATTTTGGCTTCGGTGGAGAAAAAGGAATTGGCTGAAGAGGTCAGGAGATTGTTAGGCGTTGGGTTAGTCAAGCTTGAGAGTGGTGGGGGAGTAGTGGTTGACTTGACATTAATTTTAGGTTGGGATTTTGCTGAGGGAAATAAAAAAGATAAAAGAGGTGGTTTTTAGCTGAAAAGCATAGAACTTGCATTAAAGTTGGCTGAGGAGGTTGAAAAAAAGAAAGCCACCGATATTGTGTTAATAAAAGTTGCAGATTTCCTTTATTTAACTGATTATTTTCTGATTGCTTCGGTTGGAAGTTCACGTCAGATGCGTTCAGTTGTTGAGGCTGTTCGGGACAGCGCAATGAATTCAGAGGTGTCGTTCATCAGAGTTGAAGGCAGCGAAAAGTCTGGCTGGGTTCTTGTTGACCTTGGTGATGTGGTGGTTCATCTTTTTGAAACTAAGCTTCGAAGCTATTATCAGCTTGAGCGGTTATGGAAAGACGCACCAATAATTAATTTCAGAAAGAAGGATGATTATCACAAGGAATCCAAGGAATAAAGTTTCTCTTTTTCGCAAAGGAGGTTTTTGTGGAAGGCAAGTTAGAAGATTTTGATTTAATTGGGTTAATGAAGGCTTTAGCCAAAGCTGGTCGCCGTGGCTGTGTAAAGATTTCTTATCCGGGAGGCGAAGGGGAAATCTATTTTAATAAAAATTGGCTGACTAAAATAACAATAGACCCTAATCCCGTTCCTTTTGGTAACAGGCTTATTAGAAAAAAAATTATTACGCGGGAACAGCTAGATGATTTACTTGACCAAAAAGCGATTTATGAGCTATCTGATCCGCTCGGTGTATTAATTTCTAATAGGGGCTGGATCAAAGAGGAAGTTTTGAAGGAACAGCTTAAAGACCATATTAAAGAATGTTTTTTCTTCCTCACAACCAAAAAGGAGGGGAGTTTTGCAGTTTTAGATAAAGCGGCTGGCCCGGAAGAAGAGCTTATTCAAATTGATGAGCTGGAAAAAGCGATAGAAGAAATGGCAGGTAAGCTTGAAAAAATTAAAGGAAAACTTTCCTCACTTCAAGCAATTGTAAAAAGGAACTCATATGCTAAAGCAGGTGAGTTGTCGAACGAGGAGGAAAAAATCTTCTTTTCCTTGCTTGACGAAGAAAAAAGCCTGGAAGACATTCAAAGGCAAGGGTGTTTTACGGAATACGAAACTTTCGTTTTAGCTTACAATCTTTTAGAAAATGGTTTTATTGAAGTAGTTAGGGATTAGGTTTTTTATTCCTTTGTATCAGTTGCTTTTCACGCAATGTGGTACGTTGACTATAAAGTGCCTTCAACATATAATTCTAATTTGTCATTAAAGTTATTTTGAGTATCAACGGAGTGGGGACGTAGCTCAGTCTGGGAGAGCGCATCCTTGGCGTGGATGAGGTCGTGGGTTCGAGTCCCATCGTCTCCACCATTTTTATTTAATTCGAAGTAAAGGATACTTTTCAAAGCTATCTGCAAAGGATAAATGGATTGGGTTTGAAATGATAAAAGAGTGTAGTTTGTCAATAATGTTTTAATGTGGCTGATGGGGGTTGCGAGCCACTGGCGTCAAGCGGTAATTTACTTAGTTGCGGTGATTATTTAGGCCTTTCTTTACTCACCGCTTACCAGGTTTTCTCTGATTTTAATTTTCCTCTTAAAGTTTTTTTGTTTTGCTACTCTCGGGAATTTTTCAAGCGGTAGCTATGTTTTTTTAAAATTTTTAAAAAAAACAAAACCTGCTTTAATATTCTGATAAAAACCAGTTTTAAAGTAAAATAGTAACTCGCATGGCCGATTTTAAATTTAGAATTTTAACTAAAGACAGCCAAACTTCAGCGCGGGTTGGCAAAATTTTTACTGCTCATGGTGAGGTAGAAACCCCTTGCTTTATGCCTGTCGGGACTAAAGGAGCGGTAAAAACTCTTTCTCCACGAGATTTGAAGGAAATTGGAGCTCAGATGATCTTAAGCAACACTTATCATCTTTACCTTCGGCCTGGGCCCGATTTAATTGAAAAGGCCGGTGGTTTGCATAAATTTATGGGCTGGGAAGGTCCTATTCTTACCGATAGCGGCGGCTATCAAGTTTTTTCCCTTAGCCGACTTCGAAAACTAAACGACGAAGGGGTGGAGTTTCAGTCAATTATTGATGGCTCCTGGCATTTTTTTACTCCGGAGAAAGTAATGGAAGTTCAAGAAAAGCTGGGAGCTGACATAATAATGGTTCTTGACGAGTGTCCGCCTTATGAAGCCAGCAAGCAAGCGGTAAAGGAAGCAACGGAACGAAGCTGGAAATGGGCAAAAAGATGTAAGGAGGTCAAAAGGGATAACTATCAAGCCTTATTTGGCATAGTCCAGGGTGGGTTTCACAAAGATTTAAGAAAAGCAAGCGTCGAGGAGACAGTCAAAATCGGTTTTGATGGTTATGCATTAGGAGGAGTAAGCGTTGGCGAACCAGTTGAATTAGGCAGAGAAATTGTTGTTTACACTACTGAACTTTTACCAGAAGCTCAGCCTCGTTATTTAATGGGCGTTGGAGACCCCGTGGGTTTGCTAGAGGGAGTTCAAGCCGGTATCGATTTGTTTGATTCTGCTTTGCCTACTCGGATTGCTCGGGGGGGAACAGTTTTTACCCGCCAAGGGAAGTTGAATTTGCGGAATAAGATTTACAAGGAAGATTTTTCTCCACTTGAACCTAATTGTTCTTGTTGGTGAACAGACAGGACTTGATACATAAGCATTTGTAAAAACAATTCCATCTTGTGCAATTTTATCTATATTTGATGTTTCATAAAATTCACTTCCATATATACTTAAATCC
>CALKMS010000056.1 GCA_938091145.1 uncultured bacterium | reverse complement strand
ATATCTTCAATAGGAACAATTTTTGAGATTACTCCTTTATTGCCATGTCTGCCCGCTAGCTTATCTCCAACCGAAACTTTCCTTAATTGAGCCACATAAACCCTCACAAGCTTATTTACTCCGGGAGGTAACTCGTCACCTTTTTTTCGGGAAAATACTTTGACCCGAATTACCTTTCCGCCTTCCCCATGTGGAACTCGCAGAGAAGTATCCCGAACATCCCTTGCCTTCTCTCCAAATATCGCTCTCAAAAGTTTTTCTTCCGGAGTAATTTCACCTTCGCCTTTAGGCGTTACTTTGCCCACTAAAATGTCGCCAGGTTTGACTTCCGCCCCTATTCTCACAATACCATCTTCGTCAAGGTTTTTCAGAACATCTTCCGGCAAGCCGGGAATCTCTCGAGTTATTTCTTCGGGTCCAAGTTTAGTGTCTCGAGCTTCAACCTCATATTCTTCAATGTGAATCGAGGTTAAAACATCATCTTTAACTAAACGCTCACTAATAACAATTGCATCCTCGTAGTTGTAGCCTTCCCACGGCATAAAGGCAACTAAAAGATTGGCTCCCAAAGCTAATTCTCCGTGATCGGAACAAGGACCATCAGCAATTACTTCGCCAGCTTCTACCTCATCCCCTTCACTAACCACCGGTACCTGATTAACACAGGTACCTTGATTAGAACGCTTGTACTTTTTTAATTCATAACGGTCAATTTCTCCTTCTGCTACCTCCACTTCCACAAAATCAGCGGTAACTTTCTTCACCTTCCCGCTCCTCTTAGCCAGAACAACCTCTCCTGTATCAACTATCGCTTTTCTTTCCATTCCAGTCCCCACAAAAGGAGCCTGAGTTTTAATTAAAGGTACTGCTTGTCTTTGCATATTAGCACCCATTAAGACACGATTAGCGTCATTGTGTTCAAGAAAAGGAATAAGAGAAGCCGCCACACTAAAAATTTGTTTTGGTGAAACGTCCATATATTGAACTTCTGAAGCTTTCACTAATTCAACTTTTCCTCTATTTCTGGCCAGCACGTATTCATCTAACAACTTCCCCGTTTTAGGATCAAAGGGAGCGTTAGCCTGAGCGATAACTGTTTCCAGTTCATCATCAGCAGTTAGATAGACCACCTCATTTGTAACCACTCCATCAACTACTTTCCGATAAGGTGTTTCTAAAAAACCAAAATCATTTACTCGGGCGTAAGTAGCCAACGAATTTATCAAACCTATGTTGGGTCCTTCGGGCGTCTCTACAGGACACATTCGACCATAATGAGAAGGATGAACGTCCCTCACTTCAAAACCCGCTCGTTCTCGAGACAAACCACCGGGCCCCAAAGCCGAAAGACGCCTGCGGTGAGTCAAGCCTGCTAAAGGGTTAGTTTGATCCATGAACTGCGAAAGTTGACCAGTGGCAAAAAAACTCTTTATCGAAGCCTCAATGGGCCTAACATTAATCAAATGCTGGGTTTTTATCTCTTCTTGAGGGTCACTGGTAGCCATTTTTTCCTTAACACTTCGCTCAACTCGGGCCATTCCAATTCGGAATTGGTTCTGGACTAACTCGCCAACAGTCCGAACCCGCCGATTACCCAGGTGATCAATGTCATCGATATTAAATCCCGGGGCTTCATTCCAAAGACCTAGCAAATACTTCAAAGTAGCGACTATGTCTTCTTTAGTCAAAGTGGTGACGCTGAGGGGAAAATCCAAGCCCAGTTTGCGATTCATTTTATAGCGACCCACTTTTGCTAGATCGTATCTTGCCTTATTAAAATACAAGTTTTCGAGGTAAGCCTGGGCACTTTCAGGTGTTGGTAGCTCACCCGGCCGTAATCTTCTATAAATCTCTAGCAAAGCATCTTCTTTGCGGTGAATTGTGTCCTTTTCAAGCGTTCTTTTAACCGGAGTTGAGGACCCCAAAAGTCTTAAAATGTCTTCGTTTTTACTCCAATCAAGAGCTCTCAAAAGTAAAGTAGCTGGAAGCTTTCTTTTCCGATCTATTCTTACGTACAAAACATCTTTGCTGTCAGTCTCAAACTCTAACCAAGCCCCACGATTTGGAATTATCTTAGCATTATAAAGAAGTTTTCCGCTAGTCTTTTCCGTTTCAACTCCAAAATAAACGCCAGGTGATCTAATTAGCTGACTAACCACTACTCTTTCTGTCCCGTTGATTATAAAAGTGCCCTTATCTGTCATTAGAGGAAAGCGATCATACAAAACCACTTCTCCTTCTTGTATCTCTCCCGTCTCTCGGTTAATTAACGCTGCTTTAACCAGCAAGCGAGCCGAATAAGTCATGTCCTTTTCTTTGCACTCTTCCACCGAAAAGCGCGGCTCTTCAAAGCGATGTTCCAAAAATTCCAAAGCTAAATTGCCTGTAAAGTCCTCAATGGGAGAAATTTCTTCAAGAACTTCTTTAATCCCCTCGGTTTTGAACCACTCAAAACTCTTAATCTGAATGTCAAGCAAATTTGGAACTTCGAGAACTTCCGGAACTTTACCAAAGCTAAAGCGCTGACGCTTTTTTGGAGAGGATTTTGCCAAAATTAATTCACTCCCCTTGAAATGGTTTCTTTAATCAGATAGTTTTCCATAAAAGCAAAAAATTATTGTAACACACCAACAAACACAAAGTCAATTATTGGCCCTAAGTTCGAACTTATTTTATTTCCACTGTAGCGCCTGCTTCTTCAAGCTGCTTCTTTATTTGTTCCGCTTCTTCCTTGGTGACACCTTCCTTAACTGGCTTGGGAGCAGAATCAACTAAATCTTTCGCTTCTTTAAGCCCCAGGTTGGTAATTTGGCGAACAACTTTAATCACTTGGATTTTCTTCTCGCCTGCCGCTTGAAGAATAACATCAAAAGATGTTTTCTCTTCCCCAGCAGGAGCTTGGGCTGGAGCTGCACCAGCTGGAGCCGCAACCGCTACAGGAGCAGCAGCGCTAACCCCAAAAGCCTCTTCAAGCTCTTTGACAAGTTCGGAAGCCTCAATCAAGCTCATGTTCTTGATTGCTTCCACAATTTCTTCTCGAGTAATTTTTTTCTCCGCCATTTTTTCCTCCCCAAAAATTATTTCTTTATAGCACTCAAAACTCTAACTAGCTGTGTCGATGGCATGTTAAGAGCCCACATAAGCTTTCTCGCCGGCGAAACTAGCAAACTAAGAAGTTTGGAAATTAATTCCTCTTTGGAAGGCAGCAACGCCAACTGTTTTATTTTTTCTTTATCTACAAAATCCTTCCCAGCTAATCCTGCTTTAAACTCAAGTTGATCGTGTTCTCGAGCAAATTCGCTTAATATTTTAGCAGCTTTAACCGGATCATCCGAGAGTAAAATAGCATTCGGGCCTCTTAGATACTCTTCTAAAAAAGAAAGTTCAACCCTATTACTTTCCTTAAAAGCCAGCTTTAGCAGAGTATTCTTAACCACTTTGAAGAACACGCTATTCTCTCTCAACTTTTTTCGAAGCTCATTAATCTCATGAACTGTTAAACCCTGATAATCAACCAAAAAAACGGCTTCCGGCAACTTAACCTTTTCTGCAATTTCCTTAACTAAAGCTTCTTTTTCTGGTTTTGCCAAGTTTGCACCTCCAAAACTAAAAAATCCTCCGCAACTCAAGGAGGACCTATCTATCCTGCCTCGGTAGGCCCTTGCGGTTTAAGCTTTCGCACCTACTGTCTGCGGCCCTTTTAAACTTCAATAACCCGCTTATTATAAAAAAAACAACCCCCTTGTCAAGTTAACCTTAAGCTATAGCTTCTTCCTCAGCAACTTCAAGAAACCGAGTAGGATCAATCTTAATAGCCGGACCCATGGTTGAAGATATTGTCACTGACTTAATGTACCGCCCTTTAGCGGCAGCCGGTTTGACACGCACTAACTCGCTCATCACTGCCAAATAATTCCGAAGTAAATCCTTTTCAGAAAAAGAGACCTTACCAATGGGAAGATGTATCAAACCAAACTTATCTGAGCGGTACTCAATCCTACCCTTTTGAAGTTCTTTTACTACTTTACCAACTTCATTGGTTACTGTCCCGCTCTTGGGATTAGGCATCAAACCCCGTGGCCCTAAAACTTTACCTAAACGAGAAACTACCCTCATCATCTCAGGAGTTGACACTACTGACTCAAAATCAAGCCATCCTTCCTCAATTTTTTTAGCGAGTTCTTCGCCTCCAACTTCAATTGCTCCAGCCTCCTTGGCTTCTTTTGCTTTCTCACCAGAAGCAAAAACCACAACTCGAACCGCCTTACCCGTCCCGGCTGGCAAATTTATCGAACCCCTAACTTGCTGATCAGCTTGGCGCGGATCAATCCCCAAACGAACGTGAAGTTCAACAGTTTCATCAAAATTAGCAAATCTTGCTTCTTTAACAAGCCTAAATGCTTCTTCAGGTAAATAGGTTTTATTAACGCCTATCTTTTTTAAAGCCTCCTTATACTTCTTTCCTCTTTTCATTTTACCTCCCCCATCACTAACAGTCCCAAAACTAATTTTCAACTTCTATTCCCATGCTGCGAGCTGTACCCTCAATTATCTTCATCGCTGCTTCGACATCGTTAGCATTCAAGTCTTTCAGCTTCATTTCAGCAATTTCCCTAATCTGGGCTTTACTTACCTTTCCTACTTTTTGCTTGTTAGGCTCGCCGGATCCCTTTTCTATGCCTGCCGCTTTCTTCAAAAGAACCGAAGCCGGAGGAGTTTTAGTCACGAAAGTAAAAGAACGGTCTTCGTAAACTGTAATTTCAACAGGCACAATCAAGCCCTTTTGAGAAGCAGTTTGAGCATTATAGCTTTTACAAAATTCCATAATATTTAATCCGTGTTGCCCTAAAGCCGGACCAACAGGAGGAGCTGGAGTTGCTTCCCCAGCAGGAATTTGAAGTTTAATTACAGCGACTACCTTTTTCGCCATCTTCTACTCCTCTCTTTCAAAGTTTAGATACTTGTTCAAATGAAAGCTCAACTGGAGTTTCCCGTCCAAAAATAGAAACCAAAACCTTCAGCTTATGTTGATCAAGGTTAACTTCCGCCACCGTTCCTATTAAGTCTGCCAGGGGACCGGAAACCACCCTTACTTGCTCTCCCACTTCAAACTCAGTTTTGGGTTTTGGCTTTTCGCTTTTAATCTTCCTTAAAATCTCCTCAACTTCCTTATCGGAAAGAGCAAATGGTTTAGTTCCCGAACCAACAAAGCCAGTCACATATGGAGTGTTTCTGACCACATACCAAGAGTCTTCATCTAATTCCATTAAAACAAGCATATATCCGGGAAAAACCTTTCGAGCGCTAACATTCCTTTTGCCACCTTTAAACTCGATAACGTCCTCAGTTGGAATAATAACCTCGAAAATTTTATTTTGCATCCCCAGCGACTTAATCTTACGCTCTAAATTAGCCTTAGCTTTATGCTCTAACCCAGAGTGAGTATGAACCACATACCACTTTTTCATTTATCAATAACCTCCAAGCAAAAACTTAATCAATCTAATAAAAACTTCATCAACAATCCCAACAAACAAAGTAAAAGCTATCACTACCACAACTACCACAATTGTCGAAGTAATTATCTCCTGGCGATTAGGCCAAGTTACTTTTTTAAGCTCTGATTTCACATCATTGAAATATTCTGCTATTGATTTCAAAATGCTAACCCTTTTTTGAGCTGGTTTTTTAGCAATAAAAGCTGAAATTCTCCTTTCAGCTGCTTTTATCTTCTCTTTTTTCTTTTTATTTTTTTTTGCTTTTTTCCCCACAAATCTCCTTAAATAGCCCCATTCTTCAATTTAAAAAGGGCTTTTCTTGATGAGGAAAACAAAAATTGATTATAGCATATTAAAAAAATTCGTCAACGACAATCTTGTACTATTCAGAGTAAAAGCGAGAAAATTACCGAATTTAAACTTACCTCCAAAAGTACGTGAGGTCCCGAAAACCAAAAAGCTTTTTAAAGCTGGCAGGCCCGGAGGGACTCGAACCCCCAACCCCCGGTTTTGGAGACCGGTGCTCTAACCAAGTTCGAGCTACGGGCCTAAAATTTTCTATCTGGTTTCTTTGTGAAAGGTATGCTTCCCGCAAAAGGGACAGTACTTCTTAAATTCCAAACGATCAGGATTGTTTCTTTTGTTTTTCGAAGTGGTATAGTTTCTTCTTTTGCATTCGCTACAAGCTAATGTAACTATTACTCGCATATCCCTCACTCCAAAATCTTGGTTACGCTCCCAGCTCCTACAGTTCGACCGCCCTCTCGAATAGCAAAGCGAACACCTTCTTCAAGAGCGATGGGAGCAATGAGTTCAACTTCAATCTCAGTGTTATCGCCTGGCATTACCATTTCAACACCTTCAGCCAGTTTAATGGTTCCG
>CALKMS010000055.1 GCA_938091145.1 uncultured bacterium | reverse complement strand
GAGCGGCGGCGAAGTTATTTTTTTGGTTGGTGGTTTGGGCAGCGGCAAGACTACTTTTGCTCAAGGCGTAGCCCAAGGGTTAGGGGTTAAAGAACTTTTAAGGAGCGCTTCTTTTGTCCTTATTTGGGAAAGCGAAAGCGGTCGCCTTCCTCTTTACCATCTTGATCTCTATCGTTTGACCTCTCAGGACTTAAATGATCTCGGGTTGGAGGAATATTTTTATGGTTCCGGCGTCACTTTGGTAGAGTGGGCCGAAAAAATAAAAGGGTTTTCTGATGCCCATCTTAAACTCAACTTTTCTTTAGGCGACAAGATAAACGAGAGGTTGATTAAAATAAGTTGGGAGGGGAAGGAGTGGAAGAATAAAGCTGAGCAGTGGATAGAAAAAAAATAGTCATTGCTTGTGATACTTCAACCGAGTGTTGTTTGGTTGCTTTGGGCAGGGAAGGAGAGTTGATTGCCGAAAGCAGTCAAATTGCCCCGCGAGCTCATCAAAAGATTTTGCTTTTGCAGATTGATCGCTTGCTTGGCGAAAAGGGTTTATCAATAAAAGACGTTGGCTTAATTGTCATTGGCCAAGGCCCGGGAAGTTACACCGGCTTGCGAGTTGGGTTTGCCACTGCTCGAGCTTTAGCCCAAGCTTTAAAAATTCCTATTTTTACCTTTTCTTCATTTGAGGCCATAGCGGCTCCTTTTCTTTTTCAAACTAAAAAAGTCTTGATAGCTATGGATGCTAAGAGGGGCGAGATTTATCTAGCTCTCTATGCTTGGGATGGCAAGATAAAAGCAGTCATCCCTCCTTCGGTTTACTCTCGAGAGGAAGCAAGAAAAATAATAAACGAGCACTTGATGACTGCTTATTTAATTGGGGATGCTTTTGCTTTTTACCCTGAGGCTGCCGAAAGAGGAAAAGTAGATAAAAATAGAATTTTCCCTCAGGGGAAATGGCTTCTTAAGCTTGGATGGAGTGGTTACTTAGAGAAGGGCCCCGTTCCTTTAAGGGAAGCTCTACCACTTTATCTTCGTTTGTCAACAGCTGAGGAGAGTTTGCGTGAAAACTGTTGAGGTTAGAATTCGCCCCTTAAAATTAAAGGACCTTGATGAAGTTTTATTAATAGAGGAATGCTCTTTTCGTCCTCCCTGGAGCAAAGCGACTTTTTTGACTGAACTTCAAAAAGAGAACCGTTATTATGTTGTGGCGGAAAAAGAGGGAAAAATAATTGGCTATGCCGGTCTTTACTATCTTTTAAGGGAAGGCCACATCACTACAATGGCCGTTGCTCCTGAATGGCGGGGAAAAGGCATTGGTAAGATTTTGCTTTCGCACCTTATTAACGAGAGCAAAAGAAGGGGACTGAAAGAACTTTTCTTAGAGGTGAGAGAGTCAAATTGGGTAGCTCGAGAAATGTATCAAAAATTTGGTTTTAAAATGCTTGCCCGAAGAAAAAGATACTATGTTCAACCCATCGAAGATGCAATCATAATGAGTTTAAAGCTTCGCTCAAACTCTTGAAGGGGTAAAGACAATCCGAAAAATTTTTGCTTTTTATTTGTTTCAGGCAAAAATTTTTTATTTTTCGATGAGTTGAGGCAGGTAAGAACTAATTTTTAATAGTAAATTTTTTATCCATTTTTTAGTTCTTTTGCTACAATAAACTACGATAAAGAAGATGAAACGCTTTAAAGTGGGCTTTGGTTTAGGTTTTATTCTAATTCTTCTTTTTGGTGGTGGCTGCCCTAAACTAAGTGGGCGGTTTTCCTCTCCTCTTCCATCAAAAATCAAAGTCGGAATAATTGTTTCTTCAAATGAAAAAGAGGAAAGGGAAAGGGCACGGGCTTTTGAACAGGGATTGAGGTTGGCTGCCAGGGAGATCAATAAAAACAAGGGGCCTGATCAGCCTGAGGTGGAACTTATTATCATGAGAGGAAGGAGGAAAACCCCGATTGAACCTCTTAAGCTTGCTCTGAAAATGGAGGAGAAAAAAGTAAGTGCGGTTTTTTGTTATATAAGTCCAGCCGAAACTAAGGTTTTTCTTCCTCTAGCGAGCCGATTAAAAAGACCGGTTTTTCTTCAAAACGGTCTTTTTGCACCTTTTCCTTCATATGTTTATTCTCTTTTACCTTCGGAAGAGATCAAGGGAGCTTATTTGGCGCTGTTTGCCTTAGATACTTTAAAGAAAAAGAAAGCTGCGATTTTTTATTCCCGGAGGGACCTGGTTCAAAGAGAAAAGGCTTATACCTTTGAGAAGACTTTTCGGGAAAGGCAAGGAGAAGTAGTTTTAATTCGCCCTTACCCTTTAGCTTCGCCCCAAAGTGTATATAGCGAGCTAAAAAGAACAGAACCCGAGGTTCTATTTTTGGCATTGAATGCGAGAGACAGAGAACCCTTTCTAAAAGAATTGAGCAATCGTTGGAGAATCCAAGCTGAACTTCTCTTTGGAAACGATTTAAGCAAAAACGAAGCCAAGCTTAGCGGTGGTGGTTACTTAGTTCGCTTTCACCCCTTTTCGATCGCTAATTTCTCTGGATTTAGTCAGCAATATAGAGAAGAATTTAAATCGAATCCTTTGCCTGTTTCTTTCTCAGCTTATCTCGGTTTACATCTTTTTCACAAGGCTGTAGTTAAAGCCAGAACACTTGATGGAAATCTTTTAGAGGAGGCTTTGGCTACAGTGAAAGCAGAAAAAGCTGGTGCTCAGTATTGGCTGGGAAAAGAAAGAATCCTTAGGGGGCCTGTCTATTTTTATCGGTTGAGTAACGATGGCCAAATGGTGTTGGTTAAAGCTGAATCTTTACCTTTTTAAATCTTAAATTTTAGAAGAAAGGAGGTGAAGAAATGTTTTTACCAAACTTTAGCAGTAATTTAGTTTGATCCATTTATGGGTTTTACCCCTGGGTTGAAGGCTTTTATTGCTGCCGTTTTAGGGGGCATTGGGATTATTCCTGGAGCCCTAATCGGCGGTTTTGTTATGGGTTTAGCAGAGGTTTTAGCTGTTACGGCTGGTTACTCGACTTATAAAGACGGGGTGGCTTTTGTTTTGTTGATTCTCATTTTAATGCTTCGACCAAGGGGAATCCTGGGCGAGAAGGAAGTGGAGAAGGCTTGATAGAGAGTTTTTTGCTTAACTATGTTTCCTCTTATTATCTTGAAATCGTAATTTTAATGGGTATTTTTATTATTGCTGCTATCAGTCTGGACATAATCAATGGTTATGCGGGTCAGTTTTCCATTGGGCATGCGGGATTTATGGCCGTTGGGGCTTATACTGCTGCTTTTTTGACTGTCCACAGACAAGTTCCCTTTTTTCTATCTCTTTTGGCGGGAGCTTTAGCTTCTTGTTTAGCGGGGATAGCGGTTGGATTTCCTGCATTGCGTTTGCGAGGAGATTATTTAGCTATTGCCACTCTTGGTTTTGCCGAAATAATCCGAATTTTCTTTGTTAATTTTGAGCCAACAGGAGGGGCAAGAGGTCTGGCTGGCATTGCGCGGTATTCTACTTTTGATTGGGTTTGGTTTTTAACAGTTTTAAGTTTTCTCGTCCTTTACTTTTTTACCCGCTCCTCTTTTGGTCGGTCTTTAAAGGCTTTGCGCGAGGATGAAACAGCTGCTGCTTGCATCGGGATACCAACTACTCGTTATAAAGTTTTGGCTTTTGCCATTTCTTCATTTTTTGCTGGTCTTTCGGGCGGACTTTTTGCCCATTCGTTGCTTTTCATTGATCCCAGCAGCTTTGGTCTCTTAAGGTCGATCGAGGTTTTGTTAATGATAGTTTTAGGTGGGATGGGGAACCTGTGGGGTGCGGCTTTTGGCGGAGCGGTTCTAACGATTTTGCCAGAGACTTTGCGAGATTACAGTGGGATAATGGGGACTTTGGCTGTGGTTCTGACTTTGGGCTTTGTGCTTGCCTATCCAGAAACGAAGGACCGTTTTCGCTTTTTTTTGACGTCTTTTCTAGGCTTTGCTGCTCTTTTTTTGCTGGGTTATTTTGGTAGAAATTTTATCCTCATTTATGTTTCTCAGATGCGGATGATTGTTTATTCTGCTCTCCTTATTATAATGATGATTTTTCGACCTCAGGGTTTAATTGGTGAAGCTAAATTTAGACTTCCTTTTTTGGTCAAGAAAGATGAGTGAGCTTTTAACCTTGGATAAAGTCAGTAAAAGCTTTAACGGCTTGAAAGCAGTTGATTGTTTTAGTCTGGCGCTTAAATCTAAGGAGTTGGTCGGTTTAATTGGTCCTAATGGAGCGGGAAAAACAACCATTTTTAATTTAATAAGTGGGTTAATTGAGCCAACTGAGGGGCGCATCTTTTTTGATGGTTGGGAAATTACCCATCTTAAAGCTCACCAGATTGCCCGACTGGGAATTGCTCGAACCTTTCAAAATATTCGACTCTTTAAGTCTCTTACAGTTCTTGAAAATGTGATGACTGCTTGTCAGCTAAGGCGGGGTTACACGATTTTCGAGGCAGTTTCACGATGGCCTACATTTTATAAAAAAGAAAGATTTCTGAGAGAGGAGGCAATGGAGTTGTTGGCCGAAATGAACTTAGCTGACAAAGCGACTTGGAGAGCTGATAGTTTACCTTATGGGGAGCAGAGGCGATTAGAGATTGCACGGGCTTTGGCTTTAGAGCCAAAACTTCTTTTGCTTGATGAACCGGCGGCAGGAATGAATCCTACAGAAACACACGAATTAATGGAGATAATTAATAAGTTAAACACTGAAAGAGGACTAACAATTTTCTTGATTGAGCACGATATGAAAGTGGTAATGGGAATTTGCAAAAGGGTGGTTGTGTTGGACTATGGAGTGATAATCGCTGAAGGCCCGCCAGAAAAAGTTAGCCTCGATCCAAAAGTTATCGAAGCATATTTAGGGGAGGTTAATGCTTGAATTAAAAAATTTGCATGTTTATTACGGAACAATCGAGGCCTTGAAAGGCATTAGTCTTAAGGTAGAAAAGGGAGAAATAGTTACTCTCATTGGTGCTAATGGTTCAGGAAAGACCACTACTCTTAAGGCAATCTCAGGGCTTGTAAAAGATGTTAAAGGAGAAATCCTTTTTAAAGGGCAAAGCCTGATTCCTTTAGCGCCGCATCAAATTGTAGGGTTAGGTATTAGCCAGGTGCCTGAAGGGCGAAGAATTTTTGGCAACTTGACAGTTAAAGAAAATCTTTTAATGGGCGCCTTTTTGGAAAAAAATCGCAAGGTAATAGCCGAGCGAATGGAAAGAGTTTTTAATATTTTTCCCCGTCTGAAGGAAAGAGAAAAACAGCTTGGCGGAACCCTGAGTGGTGGTGAGCAGCAAATGCTGGCAATTGGACGGGCTTTAATGGCTGAACCGGAGATCCTTTTGCTTGATGAACCCTCTTTAGGTTTGGCTCCTTTTTTAGTTCAGGAAATTTTTAGGATTATTCGAGAAATAAATGAGATGGGGACCACTGTTCTTTTAGTTGAGCAAAATGCCAATTTAGCTTTGAAGATTTCTAACCGGGCTTATGTGTTGGAAGTAGGGCGTTTGGTGATGGAAGGAAAGTCAGCTGAGTTAGCCGAAAAAGAGGAGGTTAAAAAGGCTTATCTTGGAGTCTGAGCGAGAGAGATAGAATTTTTAAAGAAACACTGCCGGATCAGAAAAGTTAATTAGAGCTAAAATGGGATTGATGACAAAATTAATTTTGGGAATTGAAACCTCTTGCGATGAAACGGCAGCGGCAGTTGTTGGCGAAGATTTAGTTATTCGCTCAAACGTTGTTTCTTCACAAATAAGATGGCACCGAAGGTTTGGTGGAGTGGTGCCAGAAATAGCTTCTCGAAAACATTTAGAGAACATTAATTGGATAGTAGATAAAGCTTTAGATGAAGCTGGAGTAACTTTTGCAGACCTATCAGCTCTTGCTGTTACTCAGGGTCCAGGTTTAATAGGAGCTTTATTAGTGGGCTTGGCGGCGGCCAAAGCTTTAGCTTATGCTCATGGACTTCCGCTCATTGGGGTGAATCACTTAGTAGCTCATATTTGGTCGGCTCGATTGGAAAACCCCGACTTAAAACCGCCCTTTCTTGCTTTAGTAATTTCTGGAGGGCACACCAGCTTAATTGAGGTCAAAAGGGATTTTTATTGTTTAAAAGGAGAAACTCTTGATGATGCTGCGGGTGAAGCTTTTGACAAGGTAGCAAAGTTTCTTGGTTTGGGATACCCCGGCGGACCTCTTATTGAGAAAGAGGCGGCTAAAGGGAACCCTCAGGCAGTTAATTTTCCTCGAGCTTTTTTACTAAAGGAAAAGAAAAATGAGTTTAACTTTTCTTTCAGCGGGTTGAAGACAGCGGTGGTTTATTATGTTAAAAAGGAAGGGAGGGAAAGGATAAAAATAAAAGATGTTTGCGCATCTTTCCAGTCGGCTTTATTTGAAGTCGTCGTCAAAAAGACACTTGCTCTGGCTCGGGAACTTGGTTATAAAGAAATTGTAGTTGTCGGCGGAGTAGCTGTTAATCAAACTCTACGGGCAATGATGTCGAAAGAGGCTGGGACCAAGTTCAAACTATACTTCCCTTCAGCAATTTTGTGCACCGATAATGCTGCGATGGTGGCAGCGGCTGGTTTTGAAAAACTTCAACGGAGAGAGTTTTTAAGCCTGGAAGCTGAACCTTCAGCCAACCTTGATTTAAATAGCTGATGGGAGTTTGTGGAAACTGTGGAAAACTTTTTTACCTCTTTCAAAGTTTTAATGCGTTTCACAAGCTCAGAGCTTAAATACTTTTTCCTGCTCAATAACTTAGCGAAAGAGAAAAATGTGGAAAAGTAAAGTTTGGAACGGTTTTGGGGTGAAGTCTTTTGGGGCCATTACCCTGGTTATGGGTTTTTCTTTTTTAAGTTCATTTTCATTTGCGCCTTACCAGTACTCCTATTTAGCTTTTTTTTCTTTGATTCCTCTTTTTTATTTTATACAAAAAACAGCAAAATTAAGGAGCGCCTGGCTTTATGGGTTTCTAGCTGGCTTCTCCTTTTTTTTCTTTCATTTTCGCTGGCTTTCAGTTTTTGGTTTGCTTCCTTGGATGGCTTTGGTTGTTTATCAGTCTTTTTTTTGGGGACTGGCTTGCTATTTTATTAAGGTTGCTCTGGAGAGAAACGTCAACTGGTTGCCTCCTTTTCTTTGGGTGGGAGTTGAGTTTCTCCGCTCAAGTGGACCGGCTGGCTTTGGTTGGGGGCTGCTCGGTTTAGGGCAAACCAACTCTTTCCTTTCCTTTCTTTTTCCCATTTTTGGGGTGTGGGGTGCTTCTTTTTTGCTGGCAAGTTTTAATTTTTTAATCTCGCGGCTTCTTTTGAGAGATAGGATGGGCTGGTTTAGCTTGTTGATAGGGCTTCTGGCTTTGCTGGCATTTTTGTTTCGCCCCCTAGACTGTAACAGCCAACCAGTTTTTCGGCCGGAAAATTTTTTAAAAGCAGTCTTGGTACAGACTGCTATACCCCAAAGGGAAAAATTAAGCGGAGAAGCGGAATCTCTTTTTTTTAAAATTGTGGCTGAAATTGAAAAGAAAGATTTGAAAAAAGATAGTCTAGTGATATTTCCTGAAACCGCTTATCCAAACATCCTTTCAGTTAACTCTGAAGTAAAAAGAAGGCTTTCGCAGTTGGCCAAAGAAAAGAAATGCTGGATTTTAACCGGCGCTTTTCGCCGAAATGGAGCAAAAACTTACAACTCTGCCTTCCTCTTTTCGCCTGATGGAAAATTGAGGGTTTATGATAAGTTTCGCTTGGTTCCCTTTGGTGAGTTTTGGCCGTTCCGACCCTACTTAAACTGGCTCCCCTACGCCAGCTTAATAAAAGTGGATCTTTCAGCCGGGCTCGATCCTCAGCCCCTTTCGTTTCAAGATAGTAAATTGGGAGTAGCGATTTGTTTCGAATCATCGGATTCTTTCTTAATCCGGGGATTGGTCAGAAAAGGAGCAAAAATTTTGGTTTTTATTACTAACGATTCTTGGTTCGATGGAACGGAAGCTCTGGCCCAACATTTTCAGATTGCTCAAGTTAGAGCGGCAGAAAACGGCCGAGTGGTTCTCCAGGTGGCAAATACTGGATGCACTGGTGTTATTTCTGAAAAGGGAAAAGTAATAGCTCAAGCACGGCTGGCCAAGCCAGTTTTCTTAGCGGAATATGTTGCCTTTCCAAAGAGCGAAGAAACTTTTTTCAACCGTTTTGGTTACCTCTTTCCCCTTTTTTCTTTTTTTCTAACTCTTTTTTTCTTGATTTCTCAGCTTTATTTTTTCTTTCCTTTACGTTTTTGACCAAAAACCTCTTGACAAGAAACTTAAGGGGTTGTATATATATACTTTGCTTTTAGCAAACTTGCGGTGAGTTTGCTAAAATTATAATAGCAAAGAAAGGAGTGATGATAGATGAGGTTAAAGCCCTTGGGTGACAAGATTGTAGTCAAGCCAATTGAAAAGGAGGAGAAGACCAAGAGCGGCATTGTTCTTCCTGATACCGCCAAGGAAAAGCCGCAGGAGGGAGAGGTAGTTGCGGTAGGTCCCGGCAAGGTTGAAAAAGGCGAAAGAGTGCCAATGGAAGTGAAGGTTGGTGACCGAGTAATTTATTCCAAGTATGGGGGGACAGAAGTGAAAGTTGAGGGGGAAGAGTATTTGATTTTAAGCCAGTCAGAGGTGCTGGCAATTGTTGAAAAATAGAGAGACGGAGGTGATATAAATGGCAAAGGATCTTATTTACAATGAGAAAGCTCGCAGGGCATTAGAGGCCGGGGTAAACAAGTTAGCAAACACGGTTAAAGTGACTCTTGGCCCCAAAGGCCGAAATGTAGTTCTGGAGAAGAAGTTTGGCTCTCCGACAGTTACTCACGACGGTGTAACGGTAGCTAAGGAAATTGAGCTTGAGGATCACTATGAAAATATGGGTGCTCAACTCTTGAAAGAAGTAGCGACTAAAACCAATGATGTAGCTGGCGATGGCACCACCACCGCGACTGTTTTGGCGCAATGTATTGTTCGAGAGGGGCTGAAAAATGTGGCGGCCGGCGCTAACCCGATGCTGATTAAGAAAGGGATCGATAAGGCAGTCGAAAAAGCAGTTGAGGAAATTAAAAAATTGGCTCGTCCGGTTGAAGATCGGACCGCTATTGCTCATGTAGCTTCAATTTCAGCGGCTGACCCCGGCATTGGAGAGCTTATTGCTGAAGCAATGGATAAGGTAGGTAAAGACGGTGTGATAACTGTTGAAGAGTCTCAAACCATTGGTACTTCGGTGGAAGTGGTTGAGGGGTTGCAGTTTGACAAAGGATACATCTCTCCTTATATGGTAACTGATGCTGAGCGGATGGAGGCGGTTTTAGAAGAGCCTTATATTTTGATAGCCAATCAAAAGATATCGGCTGTTCATGACTTTGTTCCAGTTTTGGAAAAAGTAGTTCAGGCAGGTAAACCCCTATTGGTAATTGCCGAAGACGTCGAAGGCGAAGCTTTAGCTACTTTAATTGTGAACAAGATTCGTGGGACTCTTCAGGCAGTGGCTGTCAAAGCTCCTGGTTTTGGTGAGCGGAGAAAAGCTATGCTTCAGGACATTGCTATTGTCACGGGTGGTCAGGTGATAACCGAAGAGTTGGGCATCAAGCTGGAAAATGTTACTCTGGACATGATGGGTCGAGCCGAGAAAGTTAAAGTGGATAAAGAAAACACAACTATTGTTGGCGGTAAAGGGGATGTTGAAGCTATTAAAGGGCGGATTAATCAGATTAAAGCTGAGATTGAGCAGTCGGATTCGGAATATGACAAAGAGAAGCTCCAGGAAAGACTAGCTAAGCTTACTGGTGGCGTGGGAGTTATTAAGGTTGGAGCGGCTACTGAGACTGAGTTAAAGGAAAAGAAACACCGCATTGAAGACGCCCTTTCAGCAACTAAAGCCGCGGTCGAAGAGGGAATAGTGGCTGGTGGAGGTGTAGCTTTAATCAACTTGATTGAGCCGGTTTCCAAGCTAAAGAAAGAACTTGAGGGTGATGAGGCTCTCGGGGTTGACATTGTGGTTCGAGCTTTAGAAGAACCATTGAGGCAGTTGGCGGCTAATGCGGGATATGAGGGTTCCGTTGTGGTAGAGAAGGTTAAAGCATTGCCCAAAGGAGAAGGTTTAAATGTGTTAACCGGTGAGTACGGCGATATGATTAAGATGGGGATTGTTGACCCTGCTAAAGTAACCCGGAGCGCTCTTCAGAATGCGGCCAGCATTGGTTCGTTGATTCTTACAACTGAGGCTTTGGTGGCGGAGAAACCGGAAGAGGAAAAGAAGACGCCGGGTGGTGGTATGCCACCAGAAATGATGTAAGAAGGAGCGCTGAGTAAACTTGATGAGGGAGGCCGGCTTTGAGAAGTCGGCCTTTTTTTGTTTTATTGTGAGTTTAAATGCTATACTTAAGGAAATTTTGAGATTGGGGGTTGGGTCAGATGGCTAAAAAAACTTTGAGCGTGATCAAAGCTGATGTCGGTGGTTATGTTGGTCACTCGGCTGTTCATCCTGAGTTAATTTCCACTGCCGAAGAAAAGTTGGCCGAGGCCAAGAGGAACGGTTTATTAATTGATTATTACTGCGGTCATTGCGGTGATGACGTTGCTTTAATTATGACTCATGAAAAGGGAGTTGAAGCGGAGCCAATTCATCGTTTTGCTTGGGAAACTTTTGAGGCGATGACTGAAGTAGCTAAGAAGTTAAAACAGTATGGAGCTGGCCAAGACCTTTTAACCGATGCGTTTTCGGGCAATCTGCGCGGGATGGGCCCGGGATATGCGGAAATTGAGTTTGAAGAAAGAAAAAGCGAACCCGTTTTGATTTTTCTTGCTGACAAAACTGAACCTGGTGCTTGGAATATGCCACTTTATAAGATGTTTGCTGACCCCTTTAACACTGCTGGTTTGGTAATCGATCCTTCCATGCACGATGGTTTTCTTTTTGAAGTTCATGACCTTTTTGAACATAAGAAAATCTTGTTTGATTTGCCTTCCGAGCTTTATGATATGCTGGTTTTTATTGGGGCTCCAGCCCGTTATGCCATTAAATACGTTTACAAAAAAGATACCAGGGAACCGGTGGCTACCACTTCAACCCAGAGGCTGGCTTTGATGGCCGGTCGCTATGTAGGGAAGGACGATCCGGTGATGATTGTCCGCGCTCAGAGTGGTTTGCCGGCGGTTGGGGAGGTAGTTGAACCATTTGCTTTTCCTCATGTTGTAGCTGGTTGGATGCGCGGTTCGCATCATGGCCCTTTGATGCCGGTTTCGATTAAGGATGCTACCCCAGCGCGTTTCGATGGACCGCCTCGGGTGGTCTGCCTTGGTTTTCAATTAGCTGATTGGAAGCTTATTGGTCCTCGCGATCTATTTGCTGATCCATCCTTTGATCGAGCGCGCCAGATCGCTCTCGAGATGGCCGATTATCTTAGGCAACATGGGCCATTTGAACCCCATCGCCTTCCAATGGAGGAGATGGAGTACACCACTTTACCCAAAGTTTTAGAAAAACTTAAGGATCGGTTTGAGCCCTTAGATTAGGAGAAAGTGTTTAAAGCAATTAGACATTTTAAACTAAAGTCAGCAAAGGACAATCTTAACCGGTTATTGAGACATCGGGCAAATCTAAAATGGCCAACCTATCTTGTTTTGATTGCCCTTTTAGTGCCTCTGCTTTTTGCTTTGCGCTGCGGCTTTTTTGCTGACTGGGCATTTTCTTTTGAGCGCGATATCTGGTTTTATCTTTCATTAATGAGTTTTTTCTTTTTAGGACTATCGGGATTGATTAGCTTTTATGAGTATCACGGGTTTGGCCCTCAAGAGGGAATTATTCGAAGGGGAGCTAGCAATAGTCCCAAAGTTGCCCTGACTTTTGACGATGGTCCCAGTCCGATATATACCCCTCAAATTCTGGATGTTTTGAGAGAAAAAGGAGTAAAGGCGACCTTTTTTTTAGTAGGGAAGCATGTGGAAAAATACCCAGATGTGGCAAAAAGAATTGTTGATGAAGGGCATGAAATAGGAAATCATACCTATTCTCATCGAGATCTAGTCCCGGCGACCCGGGCGACAGTGGTTAAAGAAATTAAGAAAGCTGAGAAAGCAATTGAAACCATTTGCGGAGTCAAGCCGGTTTTGTTTCGTCCGCCTCGAGGGGTTTATAGTAATGCAGTGCGCAAGATCATTTTGAAAGAGGGTTACACTATCATTCTTTGGTCGGTCTCCACTCAAGACTGGCGACTGGTAAAACCTTCTTTCATTCTTAAACGCATAAAGAAGTTTTGTCGACCGGGTAGCATTATTTTGTTTCACGACAGTGGCGCCCTGATTAAACCTGAAGGAGGTTCCCGTGGGCATACGGTTGAAGCTTTACCTCAAGTTATCGACTGGCTAAAATCTAATGGTTTTCAAATTACCACTGTTTCTTCTTTAATTGAAGAAACAAGCTTTGATCGAGAGCTGGCGCCGCCCGAAACTCAAGAGGCCTTGGAAACCTTTTAACTTTATCGACATTAGACGGCAGGAACTTTTTTAGTGGTTAGAAGGAGAAACAACCGAAACTCCGGGTAGGTTCAATTTTGAATTTATCATTGAAGGAAAAAGCAAACATAAATTTTGAAACCACGCTGGATTAGTTAGAATTATTAAATGATGGGGAAAGTGGTCTCTGCTTATTTGAAAAAAAACGTGAAAATGGCTGCTGAAATTTTAAAAAAAGGAGGATTGGTTGTTTTTCCAACTGAAACGGTTTATGGGCTGGGAGCTAATGCTCTTGACCCCCAGGCGGTTTCTAAAATATTTGATGTCAAAAAAAGGCCTCGTTTTGACCCTCTAATAGTTCATTTGGCCCGAGTTGAGGAGGCTAAAAAGTATGTTACCCAATGGCCGCCTTTGGCGGAGAAGCTAAGTCAAGCTTTCTGGCCAGGACCTTTAACTCTGGTTCTTTATAAAAATCAAATCATACCCTCTATAGTTACTGCTGGCTTGCCAACGGTTGCGTTGAGAGTTCCTTCCCACCCAATAGCTCGAAGTTTGCTAGAAGAAGCTGGCGTTCCCATTGCTGCCCCGAGCGCCAACCCTTTTGGTTTCCTCAGCCCTACTCAAACTAAACACGTGGCGGAAACTATTGGGAAAAAAGTGGATTTAGTTCTCGAAGCCGGCCCTACTCCTTTAGGGCTTGAATCAACGGTGATTTCTTTGATTGAGAGAAAACCTAAAATACTCCGTCTTGGTAGCCTTTCTTTAGAGGAAATAAAAAAACTTTTTCCCGAAGTAGAAATTGCTGAAAGTGAGCAAATTGTTTCCCCTGGTCAGCTAAGAAAGCATTACGCTACCCATACTCCTTTGAAGATTTTTCGCGGTCAAGCAGTAAAGGAGAAAAACGCTGCTTTGCTTGCATTTTCTGAAAAGCCAAAAACATCAGTTTTTAAGGAAATTAAGATACTTTCTCCCAAAAAAGACTTAAAAGAAGCCGCCGCCAACTTTTTTTCTTTTCTCTATGAACTTGACCAAAAAAATTATCAGGCAATATATGTAGAACCCGTTCCTGAAGAAGGGTTAGGAAGAGCTATAATGGACAGAATAAAAAGAGCTTCTTACGAGGAAAGGGAGTAATTTTTGAAAAAAAAGT
>CALKMS010000054.1 GCA_938091145.1 uncultured bacterium | reverse complement strand
AAGAGGCTTAATAGTTGAGGCGTTAATCACTTCAGCTTCTATTCCATCTTTCTCCAGCTTCTCAGCTGCCTCAAGAGAAGCACTTAACATTAAACCACAAGCAATAATCGAAACATCCTTGCCTGACCGCATTATAGAGTATTTGCTCAATTCAAACCGATAATCAGCTGGGAAAATCTGTGGTACAGCTGGCCTTCCCAAACGAACAAAAACAGGACCATCAATTTCCGCTGCTTTTAAAATCGCTGACTTAGCCTCGTTATAATCTGCTGGAACAATGACTTTCATCCCCGGGATCGTTCTCATTAATGCGATATCTTCGTAAGTTTGGTGTGAAGAACCATCCTCTCCAACACTAATGCCAGCGTGTGTGGGACAAAGTTTAACATTTAGACGGCAGTAACCAATAATATTCCGAACTATTTCAAAAGCGCGACCACAGGCAAAAACAGCAAAAGAACCAGTATAGCAAATCTTACCTGATCTAGCTAAACCTGCCGCCACCCCCATCATATTTTGCTCTTGAATGCCGCATTCAATAAACCGATCCGGATATTTTTGAGCAAACTTAATTATATAGGTAGACTTGGCAAGATCAGCATCAAGAGCTACCACTTGAGGATTAGTCTCCCCCAGTTCTAAAAGAGCATCGCCCAAAGCTTCTCGAGTTGCTCGTGGTTTTCCTTTAGTCATCGATATTACCCATCATTTCCTCAAAATTCTTTAAAGCATCAATCATTTGTTCATAACTTGGAGGCTTGCCGTGAAAGTCAACCACACCTTCCATACAAGCAACACCTTTTCCTTTGAGAGTCTCCGCCAGTATCATCTGGGGTCGATTTTTAACCTCCTTAGCCTCTTCAACTGCTTCAATAATCTCCAAAATTGAGTGGCCATTAATTTTTTTTACCCACCAACCGAAAGCCCTCCATTTTTCAACAACTGGCTCAATATTCATCACCTCTTCAACCGGCCCGTCAATTTGAAGATGGTTAAAATCAATAAAAGCGCATAAGTTATCAAGGTGATAATGAGAAGCAAACATCGCCGCCTCCCAAACAATTCCAGCTTGAATTTCGCCATCCCCTAACAAAGCAAAAACCCGATAGTTTTTCTTGTCCATCTTCCCAGCTAAAGCCATCCCACAAGCAACTGAAAATCCCTGCCCAAGCGAGCCAGTTGAAACTTCTACCCCAGGGGTCCTTTTCATGTCTGGATGTCCTTGAAGAATCGAGCCCAGCTTTCTTAGAGACCAAAGAGTATCACGCGGAAAATAACCACTTTCAGCCAAAGCCGCATAGAGAACCGGCGCGGCATGTCCTTTGCTCAAAACAAATCGGTCGCGGTCTTCCCATTCAGGACAATCCGGCTTATGCCGCATTATGTGAAAATAAAGAGCGGTAACAATCTCAACCGCTGAGAGAGAACCCCCTGGGTGACCGGAGCCAGCCTCGCCAATCATTTTCACCACATCCCAGCGCAACTGACAGGCTTTCTTCTCCAGTTTTTTGAGTTCGGATTCACTGATTTTCACTGGAATCCCTCCAAAAAGTTTTGTAGCGCCAGCGAGTCACGTGCTTTAATTTCCAATGCCCACTCTATTCTACCAGCTGAAACCTTTATCTCTTTTAAAGCCACCTGGTCGAGGTCTACTGAAAAACCCTCACTTGCCAGCTTTAACAGATTTTCCAGGCTTCTCTCCTTTTCTTTCGGATCAAAAATAACTATCTGCTCCTTATCGCCAAAAAGCCAAGGCAACTTTATTCCCAAAGGACTTGCCAATATTTTTCCATTGTTAGTTTCAATTCGCAAAGGGAAACCTTGGCTTTCAATGAATGAATTAGCTTGCTCGACAGTCGCACCACCCGACAACACAAAACTTTTCCAGACAACTGAATTGGTAGGTGATCTACCACTAAGCAAAGCTCTAACCTTCACCTTTACCCCATCAAGTTGAAACTTAATAAACTCAAAATCGGCATTGACGTAAGGGGAGGAAATGATTCTCCCTTCCACTTTGTCAAACTGACTGGAAAAAATGAAAAAAGGGGTAACATCCACCTTAACTTCAATATCCATGCCTTTAAACCGGCGAGAAAGCTCGTTTTTAACCAATGTTTTAAAGAAATAAGCTATCAACATCGGATAGATTAAAAAGACAAAAACCAAGCAAAGAAGGAGAAAAAAGATTAGAATTCGCTTCATTCCTTCCCTTTTTTCTTTTCTTGCAAATAACTGAGAAAGACTTCGAGTCGGGAGTTAACAATCAATTCAGGCAAGACGTTCTTTTCTTTTATTAACTCATAAGCTTCATCAACTTTACCAATCAAATCAGCGTAATGAGCGTCCGAGTTTAATGCAACCAACACGTGTTCTTCAAAGCATTTCAAAGCAAACTCAATAGTAAGCTCTCTTGCCCCCTGTCGCGTCGTAATGGGCAAGAGTGAGTTGTTATTTATTTCAACAATTACTCTTTTTTCTTTGGCTGCCTCAACTATTGGATCAATTTCCAGAGGAAAAGCTCGGTTTGCAGGATGTACCACCATATCCACGTAAGGGTTTTCGAGAGCTTTGAGCAAAACTTCTGTATTCTTAACAGCACCTTGATTCTCATAACCACAGCGAGGATGGAAAGCCACCCCCACAAAGTCAAGTTCAGAAAGAATGGTATCTTCGAGGTCTAAACGACCATTGTCATCAACAATGTTTGTTTCAGCCCCAAAAAAAACTTGAACTCCATTTATTTCACGAGGTAAGACTTTTAAGTTTGAAAAATAATAGGGATGAGCTCCTCCGGGCAAAGCGGGACCATGCTCTAAGAAAGCAATACCTTTTAAACCCTTTTTTTGAGCAACCTTAATTGATTCAGAAATAGTGCTGAAAGCATGTCCCGAAGCTAGGGTGTGAACGTGGAGGTCAAGCTCAAAGCGTCCCATCTAACTCCGGATAAAGCGGAAAGGCTTCAATCAACTCTCGGACAGTTCTTCGAACTTCTTCTCTAACTTCACTTTTATGAGGATTTTTTAATACCTGAGCAATCAGGCGTCCAACCAACACCATCTCTTTCTCTTTAAAACCACGAGTGGTCACCGCTGGCGTTCCAATTCTCAAACCACTAGTCACAATCGGACTTTTGGTATCGAAAGGTATAGCGTTCTTATTAACGGTGATCCCCACTTCATCTAATAACTCCTGCCCTTCGCGGCCGGTTAAGTTGATCGATGTCAAATCAACCAAAAAAAGATGGTTGTCTGTGCCCCCACTTACAATCCGCAATCCCTCCTCTTGAAGGGTAGAAGCTAAAGCTTGAGCATTTTTTACTATTTGCTGCTGATAAATCTTGAATTCTTCGCTCATTGCTTCTTTAAAAGCTACAGCTTTAGCAGCAATTACATGCATTAATGGTCCTCCTTGAATTCCAGGAAAAACCGCTTTGTCTATTCGTGGCCCAAACTCTTCCCGAGCCAAGATAAAGCCGGATCGAGGACCCCTAAGGGTTTTGTGAGTTGTTGAGGTAACAATATCCGAATAAGGGACAGGATTTGGATGAAGCCCAGCTGCTACCAGTCCGGCAATATGGGCCATATCCACCATTAAAAAAGCTCCAACTTCATCAGCTATTTCCCTAAAAGCTTTGAAATCAATTATCCGAGAATAAGCACTGGCTCCGGCCACGATTAGTTTCGGTTTTTCTCTCTTGGCAATTTCCCTTATTTCGTCATAGTCAAGTCTTTCAGTTTCCCGACTCACTCCATAGGAAAAAAACTGATAAAGCTGACCGGAAAAGTTTACCGGACTACCGTGAGTCAAATGTCCTCCATGTCGAAGATCGAAACCCAAAACCTTATCCCCTGGCTTAAGCAAAGCAAAATAAGCTGCCATGTTTGCTTGAGAACCTGAATGAGGCTGAACATTAGCGTACTCAGCCGAAAAAAGCTTTTTCGCTCTCTCAATAGCTAAACTTTCAGCCACATCAACAAACTGACAACCGCCGTAGTATCGCCTTTCGGGATAGCCTTCTGCATACTTATTTGTTAAAACTGAGCCCTGTGCTTCCAAAACTGCCAGACTAGTAAAGTTTTCTGAAGAAATAAGCTCTAAAGTTTGCCGTTGGCGCAAAAGCTCCTTTTTTATACACGCAGCTATCTCTGGGTCATGTTTCTCTAAATAATCCAATTTTTTCATCTTAGGCGAAACACTAAAACTCTTTCTACTCCTAAGCCATCAAAATACGACTTCTCCCAGCTCATAAAAGGGGAAAAAACCTCTTTCACCATATCAGATTGCCTCTTGCCCACTTCCACCAACAACAAACCACCTGAGAAAAGAAGTTCCCTGACTTTTTCGCTAAGCTTATAGTAAAACTCAAGTCCGGACTCCCCACCATCCAAAGCCTCCCGCGGCTCATAATACCTCACTGAAAAAGGTAACGCCATAATTTCATAAAAGGATAAATAGGGGGGGTTGCAAACAATTGCCTGGAACTTTTCACCACTAAAACTTTCAAAATCCTGATTTATCACTTTCAAGCGACTACCAATCTGATAAAAACAGGCATTCTCACAAGCTAACTCCGCCGCTTTTGAAGAGATCTCTAAACCAACTCCTTTAAGATCGGCACGATTTAAAAGTAAAGAAATTATTACCGCTCCGGTGCCAGTGCCAATTTCCAAAACTTTCGAGTTGGAAGGAATTTCTTTCTCCGCCGCCTCAAGCAACACCTCACTTTCTTGACGCGGAAGGAAAACACCAGGTCGAACTTTAAAAATTCGTTCAGCAAAACGAGCTTCGCCAGTAAGATAAGGTAAAGGAAATCCTGCCCAGTAACATCTCAACCCTAAAGAAAGTAGCTTTTTCTCCGATCGGGAGAGTTCATCTTGCAGCCACAAATCTGATAAACTCCGACCAATTACTTCCTTCCAGACATAAAAACTTTCTGGAAACCTGCTTAAAAAAACTTTCTCCATTAAACAGCTTCCTCCAGTTTCTTAGCTCGCTCAGCAGCCGCCAGAGCCTCAATTATCTCATCCAGATCCCCTTCCATAACTCGATCTAGGTTGTAAAGTGTCAAGTTTATTCGATGATCAGTTACACGATTTTGGGGAAAATTATAAGTTCTTATTCGCTCACTGCGGTCCCCCGTACCAACCTGTTTCTTTCTCTCCTGCGCAATCTTTTCTGCTTGTTCCTTCTGCAAAAGCTCGTAAAGGCGAGCTCTCAATAATTTCAAAGCTTTTTCTCGATTTTGAAGTTGAGAGCGCTCTTCCTGGCATTGAACCACCAATCCCGTCGGAAGATGGGTTATTCGCACCGCCGAATCGGTTACATTTACATGCTGCCCCCCTGGACCACTTGCTCGAAATGTCTCAATTTTTAAATCTTTTGGATCAATTTTTACCTCCACTTCGTCAGCCTCAGGAAGAACCGCCACCGTAGCGGCTGAAGTATGAATTCGACCGCTTGACTCCGTTATCGGTATCCTTTGAACTCTATGAACCCCCGACTCAAACTTGAGCTTGCTGTAAGCTCCTTTACCCTTAACCTCAAAAATAATCTCTTTAAAACCACCCATGCTGCTAGTACTCACATCAATAACTTCTGTCTTCCATCCCCGATTTTCAGCATACCGCTGATAAGCCCGGTAAAGATCAGCAGCGAAAAGGCTAGCTTCCTCTCCGCCCGTGCCTGCTCTAATTTCAACGATAACATCTTTTTCATCATTAGGATCCCGACCGATAATAAGTTCTTTTATCTCTTCTTCCAGCTTCTCTTTTGCTTCCTTAAGATTTTTCAGTTCTTCTTTCAAATAGGTTTCCTCCCCTTCTCCCTTGCTTTCTTTAATCATTTCTTCTGCAGTTTCAATATCTCTCAAAACTCGTTTATAACTCCGAATTTTCTCCACTAAATCCTCTAAAGAAGCCTGCTCCCGCCTTATTCGGGCCAAAAGCTCAAAGTTGGAGAGCACCTCTTTGGAAGCCATTTTTTCATTTAACCTCTCGTATTTTTTCTCAATCTCTTCCAGCTGCCTAAGGTCAAGCAACTTGGGCCTCCAACTCAACCAGCCGAGATAAAGACGCAAAAGCCACCTCCAATTGGGGTCTTTCCGGCTCCCGAGTAGTCAAATACTGCATTGCCAAACCTGGAAAAGCGATGAGTTTTACAAACCAGCTTTCTTGAAAGCGCCGAGCTAATTTTATTATTTCATAAGAAATGCCAACAACTATCGGCAACAACGCCAGACGAAGCAAAAACCTCAAAAAGAAACTTTTAACATCTAAAAAAGTATAGATAACTATCATAACCACTAAACTTAAAATTATAAAACTTGTCCCACAGCTAACATGAAACCGACTAAACTGAGTAGCTGTTTCCAAATCTATCTTTCCCAATTTTTCAAAAGAGTTGATGCTTTTGTGTTCTGCCCCATGATACTGAAAAACCTTTTTGATATCGCTAATCAGTGAAATGGCCACCAAATAACCAAGAAAAAGCGAAATTCTAATTAAACCCTCAATTAAATTCCGTAAAATCGGATTTTTTAATAAAGTGAAAAAACCGATCAGATATTGACTTACTCCGGCTGGAATTAAAATAAAAACACCAATTATTATTAAAAGGGCCAGAAATAAAGCCCCATACATCTCTTTCTCGCTTGGTGCCTCCTCTTCAAAAACCTGAAGAGAAAAGTTCAAAGCCTTCCAACCTAAGACAACAGTATCAAATAAGACAAAAACTCCCCTGATAAAAGGCAGCTTAAAGAAACGGCTGTTGGCAATAGACTCAGGAATTTTTTCCTCTTTAATCAGAATCTCATTAGCCGGATTGCGAACTGCTACCACCCAAAAATGCTTGCCGCGCATCATTACTCCTTCAAAAACAGCCTGACCACCGATTTCCACTTTCACTCTCTCAATCAAAAACTAATCAGCTTAAGGTATCAAACATCAAGTTTTCCTTCCCATCGCCAAAAAATGATTATAAGCAATTTTACCGGATACGGTAAACAACAAGAAAAGGCTCAATCAAGAATCTGATCAAAAATTATTTTTCTTCTTTAGAATTTAAACCGTATTTTTCTCTAAATTTCTGGACTCGTCCAGCAGTATCAATATACTTTTGTTGACCTGTGAAGAAGGGGTGGCATTTTGAACATACTTCCACATGAATTTCTGACTTGGTTGATCGAGTTTCAAACCTTTCACCACAAGCACAAACAACTACTGCTGGTCCATACGGCGGATGAATTTTTTTCTTCATTTCCTCCTCCCGATTTTTTAGTAATTTTCTGCAACTGCTGACTTCGCTACTTCAATCAAAAAATCAACGTTTCTCTTTGTTTCCCTAAGCTTATCAATTAAAAGTTCGAGTGCTTGAGCTGAATCGAGAGCAAGCAAAACTCGGCGCAGCTTCCAAACCATCTGGGCCTCCTGAGGGCTCATCAAAAGCTCCTCTTTACGGGTTCCCGAACGCTCAATCTCAATAGCCGGAAAAATTCTCTTGTCTGCCAGTTTGCGGTCCAGATGGATTTCCATATTTCCAGTGCCTTTAAACTCCTCATAAATGACTTCATCCATTCGACTACCAGTATCAACCAAAGCAGTAGCAATAATCGTCAAGCTACCACCTCCCTCAATGTTGCGAGCAGCACCAAAAAAGCGCTTAGGCGGATAAAGAGCAGTTGAGTCAACACCGCCAGAAAGAATTCGACCGCTGGTAGGAACCGTCAAGTTGTAAGCCCGAGCTAAACGAGTAATGCTATCAAGTAAAATAACCACATCATACCCATGCTCAACCAGCCTCTTAGCCCTCTCTAAAACCAGCTCAGCAACCTGAACATGATTATCGGAAGGTTTGTCAAAAGTTGAACTTACGACCTCAGCTTTGACAGATCTCTCCCAATCTGTAACTTCTTCTGGTCTTTCATCAACCAACAGAACAATTAAATGAACTTCAGGATTATTAACTGCAATGCTGTTTGCAATTTGTTTTAAAATAGTAGTTTTTCCGGCTTTGGGAGGAGATACAATTAAACCGCGTTGGCCTTTCCCGATTGGAGCAACCAAGTCAATTATCCGAGGAGCTATTTCACCTCCCGGAACTTCAAGGCGCAGTCTTTCAACCGGAAACAAAGGAGTCAACCTTTCAAAAGGTTGACGATCACGGGCTCTCTCTGGATCTTTCTTGTTAACTGTCTCAATTCTCAATAAAGCATAGTATTTTTCGCTATCTTTAGGAGGTCTAACCTGGCCTTCTATTTCATCTCCGCGTTTCAATCCAAAGCGCCGAATTTGAGAAAGAGAAACATAAACATCTTCCTCGCTAGGAAGATAGCCTCTAACTCGTAAAAAACCGTAACCTTCAGGCAAAATATCAAGAATTCCTCTTCTCACAATTCCTTCAGGACGAGCAGGCGCTTCCTTTTCCTCTTTCTCCTTACTGACAACAGCCACTACCGCATTTTCCTTATCGACTTTAAACCCCTCATCCCCCTGATCAGATTGACTGGAAATAATGGCCTCAATTAAATCAGCTTTGGCCAATCGCACAGCGTTCTTGATACCAAGCTTTTTCGCCAAATTCACAAGGTAGGTCCTCTTTTCTTTTTTTAAGCTTTCACGAGTTAAAGTTTCCATTTTCGTTTGTTCCATTTACCACCTCTTGATTTTTATTAATCGAGATCTTTTATCTTTTCCCAGTCCTCAAGAAACTTGTCAATTCCAATGTCAGTCAGTGGATGCTTAATCATTTGCTTCAAAACAGCAAAGGGTACTGTAGCAATATCTGCTCCTAATTTAGCTGCCTCTACTACATGCAATGGATGCCGGATGCTAGCAGCAATTATTTCCGTTTCAAAACCATAATAATTGTAACAATCAATTATATCGGCCAGAACTGAAAGACCGTCATACCCAATATCATCAATTCG